>CALMMQ010000055.1 GCA_937868725.1 uncultured Pleomorphomonas sp. | reverse complement strand
CATCAAGCTTCGGTTCAAATGTCAAATTCAAAAGTTCCACTATAATCATTGGCTTGCTAGTGGTTCAGATGACTCCGGCATTTGCTCCGAGGGCGGTATCAGGCGGCTGCAAATGCCGGAGTCGAACCACTAGCCAGCGGCGCGCCGGTCGCCGGACTGACGGGCGTCAGGTCTCGATGACGTCGAGTTCGGCCTCGCCGGTGCGGTCCTCGGTTTCCACCACCCAGCAATCGCTGTCGAACCGCCGCTCGCTCGCCAAGCGCTCCTCGACTTCGAATTCCGGCGACGCCACCATCAGCCGTTCGAACACCCGCCCGCCGGCGATGGCGGCATCGACGTCGTCAAGATAGATCTGCGGCACCGGCCCGTAGAGATCGGCGGTCCCATCGAGACGGGCCAGCTTGACGAAGATGGCGCCGGCTTCGGCATTGCCGCGCCGGACAACGGCGGTGAAGCGGCCGTTGTCGTTGCGGCGCCGGACGTAGGCGGCGACGAAGAATTCGCTGGTGATGCGCTGCATGGGCTTCCCTCTCGCTGCTGCCGTCATGGCGTATCGCCGGCCGGGGCACAACGGCTATTGCGCCGAGAGGCCGCCGACCTTGACGAGCTGGCTGAGGAAGGCTTCGTCGATGCTGCCGGTGACCGGCAGGCTGTAATAGGTCTGGAACTGGCGGATGGCGTCGCGCGTTGCCGGGCTCATGCGGCCATCGACCTCAAGCGGACCGAAGCCTTGCGAGGCCAGGGACTGCTGGATGCGCTTGAGGCGGGGATCGGTGTCGGGGTTGGCCGGGGCGGTGTTGACCGGAATGATCCTGGCCGCCGGCGTTGCCGAGGCGATGGTCGTCGAACTCACGGGCACGACGGGCGCGGCCATCACCGGACGGGGCGCCGCGGCCGGCGTCGAATTGCCGGCGATGAGATCGGTAATCGAGCGCGGGCCGCTGCTCGGCCGATCGCTGGCGGCGGTCGGAGCGGTGGCGCCACGATCGGGACGCGGCGGCGGCAACGGCGTCGTCGCGGGCAGGGCGGCGACGGTCATGGGATCGGTGGCGCCCGGATCGACGCCGGCCGAGGCGCGCGGCCGGACCGACCGCAGGGCCAACAGCACGTTGTTGCTCGGCTCGCCCGTCGGCTCGAGATGGAAGGCCCGCTCGAACACCAGGATTGCCTGCGACGTCTGCGGGCCAGGCAAACCGTCGATGTCGCCTTTGTAGTAGCCGAAATCCTTGAGGCAACGCTGGATGTCGGCGACGAGACCGTGGTCGACGGCCTGCGTCGCAGCATCCGCCGACGTGGCCGCCGGGGCGATGGCAGCTGGACGGGCCGGAACGGCGTCGGTCGACAGTGGCCGCGTGCCGACGAACAGAGGCGCCGGATGGGCGCCGGGCTGCATGACGAGGGCGTTGGCCATGATGACCGAGGCCGTGGCCGTCATGACGAGACCGGCGAAGGAGGCCGTCGGATGGGCGAGAACGCCCGCCAGCAGCATGCTGGCGAAGCCGGTCTTGCGCGGTGGCGGATGGGGAGAGGTGCCGCGTGCCATGCTCTCACGCCCTCCGCGCCGCGCGTTGGCTTTCGATGACCTGCTTGATGCGCGGCAGTTGCGTCACGGTTTCGTGCCCATTGGCCGAGATCGGCAGCAGCACCAGCACGGTCGTGCCCTTGCCCTTGATGCTGTCGATGCGCAGCTGGCCACCGTGCAACTGCACGAGCCCCTTGACCACCGACAGGCCGAGGCCGGTGCCTTCGTGCTTGCGGTCGTAGCCGCTGTCGGCTTGCACGAACGGCTGGCCAAGCCGCGGCAGATCATCGGCGGCAATGCCGATGCCGGTGTCACGCACGGCGAGCGCGATGCGGCGGCCATCCCGACGGACGCTGCAGACGACGCTGCCGCCGCGATCGGTGAACTTGACGGCGTTCGACAGCAGATTGAGCAGGATCTGGCGGCAGGAGCGCGGATCGGCGACGATCTCCGGCAGGCCGGGCTCGACCTCCAGCGACAGCTCGACGCCGGCTTGTTCGGCCTGCGGCCGCAAGATCTGCACGCAACGCTTGGCGATCGGCGGCAGTTCGAACGGTTCCGGGGTGACGTCGAAGGTGCCCGATTCGATCTTGGACAGGTCGAGGATGTCGTTGACCACCTGCAGCAGGTGTTCGCCCGACTCCTTGATAAGCTGGGAGTATTCGCGCTGACGATCGAACTCGAACTTGCCGAACAGCTCCTGCGTCAGGATGTCGGAGAAGCCGATGATGGCGTTGAGCGGCGTGCGCAGCTCGTGGCTCATGTTGGCGAGGAAGCGCGTCTTGGCAAAGCTCGCCGCTTCCGCTTCGTTGCGGCAGGTCTCGAGCTCGGTCTCGTGGCGCTTGCGCTCGGAAATGTTGCGCGTCACCGTGACAATGGCGGCGCCCTCGACGGTATCGGCGTCTGGTCGGCGCATGTGCGCCTCGGCCCAGATCCAGGTCTCGACCTCGGTTTCATCGCCGCAGCGCAGGCGGAACTCCACCGTTGCCGAACCGGCGTGCAGCGCCTGCGACAGGGCGGCGAGGTAGGCCGGGCGGTCGGCGACGTGGACGCGACGGAACAGGCCGTCGCCGAGGAGATCGGCGGGGCGCGTGGCGGCAAGGCGCGTGGCGGCCGGCGAAACGAAGGAGACATCTCCCGAAGTGGCGTGACAGGTGACGAGATCGCTCATCGTGTCGGCCAGCAGGCGATAGCGGTTTTCCTGCAAGGTGGCCGCGCGCTGGCTGAGGCGTTCGCGTCGCTCGATGCCGATGGCGACGCCGAAGGCATAGGCAAGTCCGAGCAGGCTGACGGTGGTGTTGACGATGGCGCCGTCGCCGGCCAGCGTCAGCGGCCGCACCGAGGCGCCGAACAGGTCGATGGCCGTGACGGCGATGAAGCCGATGGCCGAGATGGAGGTGGCGGCCAGAATGGTCTGGCGCCGGCCCGACATCGCCGCCTCGATCGGCACGATGGCAAACCAGACGATGGAGAAAGACGACAAACCGCCGCTGTGCAGCGCCACCCAGGAAACGAGCGTGGTCAGCACGGCCGCCGACATCAGGTAGCCGCGAGCCAGATTGCCGGTGTGCGAAACGTAGAGGGCGGCCAGCACCTCAAGGCCGAGGACGGCCATGGCGGTGGCGGTGAAATCGATCAGCGACGTGTCGCCGACGAGGCAGGCCGGCATCAGGCAGAAGGCCAGGCAGCCGCTGGCCAGATGCGTGGCGATGAAGCCGCGCTGACGGCGGGCTTCGCTCTGGTCGTCGATGACCGAAGCATGTACGAGCTGATCGAGCCAACGCTCAAGAGCGCTCTTGATGTCACGGCTACGCAACGCGCTTCCCCATGGTACTCGGACTACTCACCGCCGGCGCACTTCGCTGGGCGAAGCACGCCTTTGGCCCGGAACCATCGCCGCCGCTTCTGCATCCTGAGGATGCGAGGTGGCAGGACGTGGGTCCTTCTTGGTTCTGGTCCGACGGTGCCACGTCCCCCTTTATGGAGTATTGATGGGCGGGCCGTTTGGTCGCCACCCAGCGGAAGAGGCGGCTTTTGGCGGGAAGAGATCGCATTCACGGTTAAGCGAGGGTGAATGGTTGAGCTGCAAGCAATCAAGTGCTTGGACTTTCGGCAGAACTCGCCTCGGCTCTTGGGATCGATAGGAAATATCTACAATTTGAATCAAAATTGCCTCGAATTTCGGTGGAATTTGAGCGAAGCGCCTAAGTCGATCCTAAAACGTCCCTGCTATTGCTGGCTTCATCAAAGGCCGGGCACGTCAGCCGCCACCGGGCGGACGACGACAGCAAGCCGGTCCCCCCTCGCGGGGGCAAGAAAAACAGGGACGTGTGCCATGATGTTTCTGATCCGGACCGCCTTCTGGCTGGCGGTGGTGATCATGCTGATTCCGGTCGACGACAAGTCGGCAACCGCGCAGGCAACGGCCGGCGACGCCATCGGCGCCTTTGAGGCGGCCAGCGCCGCCCAGGCCACAATCAAGGACATGAGCGGCTTCTGCGGCCGCAACCCAGCCGCCTGCGAGATCGGTGGCCGCATCGGTACGACCTTCATGCTGAAGGCGCGCACCGGTGCCCGTCTTGCCTATCAGTTCTTCGACGAGAAGCTCTCCGGCACCGCCGCTGCTTCTGTCGACCACGGCACCCTCAGCGCCTCCGATCTGGCGCCCAACTGGCACGGCCCCAAGGGCACCGGTCACGATATCTGATCCGGGATCGCCCGGACGTCCCCTTCCTTCCATGAAGCTTTCCCTGCCCGGACCCCGCCATGGGACCGGGAACTTCGAAGACCGCCCCGCCCACCGGCGCCGGCGGTCTTTTTTCTTGTGTTTCGCGATGGCGAAGGTCGCGCTATACCGGCCGGGTTCGCCTCATGGAGACCGCCGTGGCCGCTACGCTCGAAGAAATTCGCGAGAACTTCTCTTTTCTGGACGATTGGGAAGACCGCTATCGTTATGTCATCGAACTGGGAAAAGCGCTGCCGCCGCTTCCCGAAGCCGCCTATACCGACGAGAACAAGGTGCGCGGCTGTGCGAGCCAGGTGTGGCTCGACATGCATCTCGGCGCCGGTCCCGACCCGATCCTGACCTTCGACGGCGATTCCGACGCCCATATCGTCAAGGGGCTGATCGCCATCCTGCACGCCACCTACTCCGGGCGCCATGTCTCGGAAATCCTGGCCATCCGGCCGGAAGCGATCTTCGACGAGTTCAACCTGCACGAACATCTGACGCCGCAGCGCTCCAACGGCCTCAGGTCGATGGTGGATCGTCTGCGCAAGACGGCGCAGGCCGCTGCCCCCGCGGCTTGAAGTCGGCGGTTCCCCATTGGCGGGTGGGGGCACCGGAGCGGCCGCTCGCCACATCGGCCAGTCCATAGTGACGGGCGAGGGCGGCCAGCGCCAGACGCAGCACGACCTTGCCCGACCGCTGCGGCCAGCCGTGGTCGCGTTCGATGTCGACGATGCCCTTGAGATGGCAGCAGACGTCGACGAGGACGCCGCCGAGGTCCGGTCCCAGGGCCTTGAGCGTCGTGGCGACGCGCTGCCGCGCGTCCAGGGTGGCGTCGGCGATGAGGGCCGCGCCGCCGTGGCCACCGCTCTTTTCCGCCCGGCAACCGAGGGCGTCCCAGTTCATGGTTGTCCGTCCCATCAGTCCAGCCAGCGTGTAGTCGAGACGCAGCCGTTCGCCAGCCGCCAGTTCGGCCGGCGATACCAGCGGCGCGCCGTCTTTGTCGCGCCGGCAGGCCAGCCAGGCGAGCGGGCTCTCGGCCATGTCGATGGTCACGTCGGCGCGGCGGTCGTCATCGGTCACGATGGTGGCGGCGACATGCCGCGAAGGTCGGCGTCCAGTCATTGCAGTTCTCCCCGGCGGCGGGCGCGGATGTCGCGGGCTGCCACGACGCAGCAGCGGCTCAGCGCCTGTTCGATGGATTCGATCTTGCGGTCGATGAGGCGTTGATCGCGTCGGTCCTCGACGATGCGGCAGGCGTAGGCGGCCGTCGTCCGGTCGCGGCCGAACAGGCTGGCGGCGCGGGTCAGCGTCATGCCGAGATGCACGTGGGCGATGTAGATGGCCACCTGGCGGGCAAAGGCGATATTGGCGCGCCCCCGCCGGGGCGACAGCAGCGAACGGACCGGTAGTTCGAAAGTGCGCAGCACCACCTGCTCGATGAGCTCCCCGTCGCCGGGAAGATCGGTTGACCACCGGGCCGACGAGGGGGCGACATCCTCGCCGGCGTCCTTTCCTGAATTCAAGGCGTACACTGAAGCACACTCCCAGACGGCACGGCGACCTCGCCGCTCACTCGATTGCCCTGCTAGGAAAACATGACTTATGCACAGCGGGGATAACTTTTGGTTGTCGCTGCTCCACATGTGTGATTGGCGCATGCGTGCCCGCCATTCTGGCTTTGGTGCAAAAAACTTGTCCCCGCTCCCAAAGCCCGTGCCAAGCTGGTGCGGTTGGAAGAGGTGACGGAAATGACTGAAATAGCAGGTGTAATGATCCGAAGAACGCGCTGCGCTCGCGGCATTTCCGCGTTGGTGAGGCGTGGCAGCAGTGTCTACGAACGGCAAGCCGTCCTGCCGCGGCTGTTGCCGGTGGCGCCGGCCGAGCTTACGGATATCTCCAGGGAAAGCACGCAGAAGTTGTGTTTACGTTTAGCGAGCGCGTTGCGCCACGAGCGGCAGCGCGGCCGGGCCGGGCACTGGACGTACGACCTCAACCGCCATCTGGCGCTACTGCAGGCCTACCGGGCCGAACGGGCGCGCCTGGCCGAACTGCGGCTTGGCGACATTCTTGTGCACGGCTTGTCGTACCGGACGGCAGCGCGACGGTCGCAGCCCTGACGCTCCTTAGTGCGCTTTCCGACCTGACTGAATCGGCAGGTCGACAAGCAATCGCTCCAGAGCCAAAGGCGTGAGCAGCCGGCAAGGCCAAGCGCTGCGGCCACAACGACAAAGGCCCGATCGCAGCGCGACCGGGCCCGGAATGTCTTTGGCAAGATCGGCTTGCCTATGCTTGGCAATACTCAGCGCGTGCGGCGACGCTGCTGGCCGAGGCCCATCTTCTTGGCGAGATCCGAACGGGCGGCCGCGTAGTTGGGCGCAACCATGGGGTAGTCAGCCGGAAGATTCCACTTCTCGCGGTATTCTTCGGGCGACATGTTGTAATGGGTGCGCAGATGGCGCTTGAGCGACTTGAACTTCTTGCCGTCTTCAAGGCAGATGATGTAGTCGTTCGTCACCGACTTCTTGACCGGAACGGCCGGGCGAACGGGCTCCGCCTCGACTTCGACCGGGGCACCACCCTGAACGCGCGAGAGAGCGCCAACCACGTCGTAGATCAGGTTCGGCAACTCGGCAACCGGTACCGAATTGTTGCCAACGTAAGCAGCAACGATGTGGGCAGCAAGATCGATCACTGTCAGGTCGTCATCCATGTCGCTCATCTTCCAAATTGTCCCCTAGCGAAATTTTCTTTGCCGCTTCTTCAAGGCCGTTGGCGACCACAGTAAAAACCGCGAATCTACATACGGTTTGGTAGCAAAGATCGGAAACCATTGTTGATATTCTCAATACAGCGCTTCTTGCAGAAAAACAAGTGGAACTTTTGAATTCTTGTCGCCTATACGATGATGAGCGTGTGGAGTGCGGCGCGAATGCTACTGGTGTCGGTGCAAAAAGATGAGTTTGGCCAGAAGCGTCCAGTCAGCAGCCTTTTCGCTCGGTCAACATACCTTCGTTGCGCTGCAAAAATGGCGAAAATCTGGTAGTTCTACGTGATACTGCAGACGAACGTCCGGGCTTTATGGGAGCGATTTCCACGCAGCCGTGGAAAGCTCCACGGCTATGGCCAGCCGCTGACGGTGGCGGATTGGCTCAGGCGTTGCCCCTGCGGATGGCAGGTGCCTCCGACTGCGCCGGTGCCGGCTGACGCGAGTCCTGGGTGCCTCTGACCGGCGAGCCGGTCTGGGTCTGCGGCACGTGGTTGGCGCGGGCCGGAATGTCGTGCGGCTTGCCACGCCAGGCATCGACCAGCAGCACCGACGAGCGCAACGACACGGTTTCGAACAGTTCGACCAGCCGTTTGACGTCAAAATAGCTGCGTGTGTCAGTGACGCCGGAGAACAGGATGACGCGCGTCGCCGTGCTGGCATCGATGCCCGCCGCTCGCAACGCGATGGCGAGCGGCTCGCCGCCACGATCGGACAGCAGTCTGAGGGCAAAAGCCTCCGGCAGGTTGAGCAACTGACCGAGATGGCCAGCCATGACGTCAGACTCGCGGGCGAGGCAGGCCCGGGCAAGGGCGGAGATGGTCGCCGGTTCCGGCATTGGCACCCGCGGCGCCGGTCGGCGGGCGGCAAATTCCCGCAGCGCGGCAATCTCGAGCGCCTGGATGACGCGGCGACGGCCACGGCTGTCGAGCGACATGAACAGGCCGATGAGATCGACGTCCTGCACATCGTCGAACCGTTCGGCCAGGGCCGACGCGATGGCGGGATGATCGCGGCCGAGATCGACGAGATAGGGGATGGCCGGTGGGGGCAGGTGGATGGACTTGTTAGCGAGGAGAACCGGCAGGCTCTCGGGCGGCATCTTGTTGAGCAGCGCCTCGATGACGGTGGGCGACAGCTTGGCCCGGGCGGCCACCAGTTCGACATGGCCCGACGGCGCCGAGCCGATCAGGGACAAGAGGTCGAGATCGTCGATCGCTACGGCCTGCTCAATCATCACCGAGGCAACGGGACAGATGTCGTGCAGCAGCATCCGCATCACCGAGCGCGGCACCTGCTCATAGGCAGCAAGCGTGGTCGCCACCTCGATCCGGTCGGGGAGGTCGGCGACGCGCAGCAACTGCGTGCAGAGTTCCTCGAACATGACCGCTTCGTGGTTGCTGTGGCACGGTTCGGACACGTAAAGGCGCGCCGCTTGCTTCAGCAGCGTGCAGGCGTGCGAGGCAGAAGAGTTCCCCATGTGGCCGGCGACCCCGTTGGACAGCGGTTGTGACGTCATCTCGGCAACTTTCGAACGAATACGATTCGCAATGGCCGGCGGAATGATTCTAGGCAAAAACTGTTGGTCGTTAGATTGCGGCGCAATTCGTAAACTGTTTGTTAACCGCCGGGATCGAGAGTCGAATTGTTCAAAAGATGGGGCTCCTCGCCGAGACAGCCTCCGGGAGCGGCGCCCCGAGCCAACCCGATGCGACCAAGGAGGCCGCCATGGGTGTCGTCGTGACGTTGGTTTCGCCTTCAATCCGGGTTCGTCGCACGCCGCTGCTCGGCTACTGCGAGGTGACGGTCTTTCCCGGCCGCAACGTCGGCGACAGTGAGTCGCGGACGCCGCCGGACGAATGGCCGCGATCCGACACCATTGCCGACGACAAGCCGCAGCATCCCAGGAAAAAGCGCGCCAAGTGACGGCCCCGGACGTTGTCGTTCGCTGCCCCTGATGACGGCGCTTGAGCGCGGCCGCTCTCGCCGTGTCGCCACCGCTCCGCTATGCTGCTGACCGGAGAGTCGCAGGCAGGAAGGCGCGAAGGTCGGCATGGTGACTTGGCGAGAGATCGGGTTTCTGACCGTCGGGCTGGCGTGCCTGTTGGCCGCCTGTGGCCGACCGACGGGCGACTTCGGCCGGGCCGAACCGTCATACCTGCACGACACCATTCTGCCCGCCCTTGGAGAAGCGGTTGCCGTGCAGGGTCGCGGAACGACGGTGTCAGGGTTTCCCATGACGGCCGACGAGATTGAGCTGCGCGACCGGTCCTGGAACTTCGTCCGGGCACCGCACGTGCGCGACTGGTGGCTCGATACCCTGGTGGAGGGCGAGCGGACGCGCATCCTGCCCATCCTCAGGGGCGAGGGGCAACTGAGCCCCGATCTGGCGCAGGGCTTTCCCCGCTGGTCGCTGCCGCTGCTCAATCCGGCCTTCGACGCCTCGCGCTACCATCGCTATCTCCTGTCCGACGCCTTCATTTCCACCGAAGCCCGCTGGCAGAAGCTGATTTCCGACATTGGCGCCGATACGGCGCTGGTGCCGCCGTTCTGCGATGTCGCCGCCCGCGTCCGGCGTGCCGACGTCGGCCGCATCAGTGCCGTCAACCGCCAGCGCGAGACGACAACGCCGCTCGGCGCCGAAGCCATGGCGCGCGTGTCCGACAATCAGGACGTCATGTCATGGGTCTGGCAGGCCATCGGCTATCGCCTCACATCCTACCGCTTTGCCATCGATCATATGGAAATCGAGACGCCGTCGGTGGCGCTGGCCAGTGCCAGACTGGCCTATAACGGCCTGGCCACCTCCAAGTGCCAGAATGCGCCGGCGCTGAAAACGGTGCCGTCGCTGCCCGAGCGGCACTCGCGGCTGCTTGACGCGCCCGATCCGTTCTACACCATGCCGGTACCGCAGAAATAGCGGTGCTCAGCCCGGCTTGACCGCCGCGCAGGACAGCGCCCTGAGCCTTGCCTCGACGTCGGGGCGGGCGCTTCGGTGCTCGACCATGGCACGGATGAGAAAAAAGCCGGCCTGGGAGGCCAGCGGTACGGTTGCCGCCGCGCCGCCAGCGGTCGCCGCTGTGCCGCCCGCCGTGAGGTCGATGGTATCGGTGTCGGCGTCTTCGCGCGTCAGCGAGGCGACGATGCGGCCGGTGTCGTCGACAACCGAGACCGACCAGTAGGAATCGGGCATGGCACCGGCAAGCCGAACGGGGCCGGTGT
>CALMMQ010000054.1 GCA_937868725.1 uncultured Pleomorphomonas sp. | reverse complement strand
GGAATGCGACCTCGACTGCGGTCTTGTCGAAGCCATCATCGAACGCTTGGCGCCGCTACTCTTCCGCTGTTTTTCAATTTCTCGCCGCGGTCGTCCATCCTGACGGGCGCCATCGGCGGGACAAGGGAGGCTCGAGAACATGCAGCCGCAGAATAATCCCCCGCCGATTCTCGAAATGCGGGGCATTTCCAAGACGTTCCCAGGCGTCAAGGCGCTCAGCAACGTCAATCTCACGGTCTATCCGGGGGAAGTGCATGCGCTGATGGGTGAAAACGGCGCCGGCAAGTCGACGCTGATGAAGATCCTGTCGGGTGCCTATCGCGCCGACGCCGGTGGCGAGGTCAAGATCGACGAAAAGGTGGTCCACATCGATGGCCCGCTCAGCGCCAAGACGCTCGGCATCGCCGTCATCTATCAGGAGCTGGCGCTGTCGCCGAACCTGACGGTGGCCGAGAACATCTATCTCGGTCGCGAGCCGTCCAAGGGCGGCCAGGTCGACCGGGCCGGCATGAAGGAAGGCTGCGCCGACGTGCTGCAGCGCCTTGGCGCCACGTTTGAAGCCGAAACCATCGTCAACGATCTGTCGATCGCCGAACGGCAGATGGTGGAAATCGCCCGCGCCGTACACGCCAATGCCCGCATCCTGGTGATGGACGAGCCGACGACGGCGCTGTCCTCGCGTGAGACCGACAAGCTGTTCGAGCTCATCCGCAAACTGCGCGCCGAGGGGCTGGCCATCATCTACATCTCGCACCGCATGGCCGAGGTGTACGAGCTGTCCGACCGCTGCTCGGTGCTGCGCGACGGGTCGTACGTCGGCACGCTGGTGCGGTCCGAGCTGTCGGCCGAAAAGCTGGTCAAGATGATGGTCGGCCGCGACCTGTCGAAGTTCTACAAGAAGGATCACGACGCCCACGGCAGCCGCGGCAAGGTGATCATGCGCGTCGCCGGCATGAGCGACGGCCGTCGCGTCAAGTCGTGCTCGTTCGATCTGCACGAAGGCGAAGTGCTCTGCCTCGCCGGCCTCGTCGGTTCGGGCCGCACCGAGCTCGCCCGCCTCATCTACGGCGCCGATCCGCGCCAGAGCGGCACGGTCGAGCTTGACGGCAAGGAGATCAGCATCCGCCGGCCGATCGACGCGGTCAACGCCGGCCTCGTCTACCTCACCGAAGACCGCAAGGGCCAGGGCCTGTTCCTCGACATGACGGTCGAGCAGAACGTCAACCTGTCGGTGATCGACCGCGACGCCTTCAAGGGCGGCCTGCTCAATCTCGGCAAGAGCCGTACGCGCGCCATCGACGCCATCAAGGCCCTGTCGATCCGCGTCGCCGGCGCCTTCATCGAAGTGGGCTCGCTGTCGGGCGGCAACCAGCAGAAGGTGCTGCTGTCGCGCCTGCTCGAAACCAAGCCGCGCGTGCTGATCCTCGACGAGCCGACCCGTGGCGTCGACATCGGCGCCAAGTCGGAAATCTACCGCATCATTGACGATCTGGTGAAATCGGGGGCCGGCGTGCTGGTCATCTCCTCGGAATTGCCCGAGGTGGTGGGTGTCGCCGACCGCGTGCTGGTGATGCGCGAAGGGCATATCGTCGGCGAGGTCGGCGGTTCGTCCGGTTCACCGGTCAGCCAGGAAAGCATTATCGCCTACGCGACGGGTGCCGTTGCTCCGACCACCCCGGTCGCTCAGATCAATTGAGAAATCCAGGCAAAGGAAACGCCATGGTGAACGAAAGCCAGACAAACGCGGCGCTTGCCGGCGAAAAGGCCGCAGCCAACCGCAAGATGCTGATCCAGCAGATCATCCGTACCGTCGGCATGCTGCCGATCCTCATTCTCCTCGGCATCGGCTTCCAGCTGATGTCCGGGCGCTTCATGTCGGCGCAGAACCTGTCGATCGTCACCCAGCAGGCGTCCATCAACACCGTTCTGGCCTGCGGCATGACGGCGGTCATCCTGACCGGCGGCATCGACCTGTCGGTCGGCTCGATCCTGGCCGCTTCGGCCATGGTGGCGGTGATCGGTTCGCTGATCCCCGACGCCGGCATGCTCGGCATTCCCATGGCACTGGCTGCCGGCCTGGTGTTCGGCCTGATCAACGGCGCGCTGGTCGCCTTCGTCCGCCTGCCGCCGTTCATCTCGACCCTCGGCTCGCTGACCGCCGTGCGCGGCGTTGCCCGCCTGCTCGGCGGCGACACCACGGTGTTCAACTCGTCGCTGCCGTTCGCCTTCATCGGCAACGGCAAGATCATGGGCATCCCCTGGGCATCCCCTGGCTGGTCATCATCGCCTTCCTGTCGGTGATCATCACCTGGGTGATCCTGCGCCGCACCGTGCTCGGCGTGCGCATCTACGCCGTCGGCGGCAACGAGAACGCTGCCCGCCTCGCCGGCATCAAGGTGTGGTTCGTGTTCCTGTTCGTCTATGGCTTCTCGGGCCTGATGTCCGGTCTCGGCGGTGCCATGAGCGCGGCACGCCTGTTCGCCGCCAACGGCACGCAGCTCGGCCAGTCGTACGAACTCGACGCCATCGCCGCCGTCATCCTGGGTGGCACGTCGTTCACCGGCGGTGTCGGGTCGATCTGGGGCACGCTGGTCGGCGCCCTGATCATCGCCGTGCTGTCCAACGGCCTGGTGCTCGTCGGTGTGTCGGACATCTGGCAGTACATCATCAAGGGTCTGGTGATCATCATCGCCGTGGCGCTCGACCGCTTCCGGTCGAAGGGTTCGGCCCGCACCTGATCGCCCCGTTGCGTCGATCACAAGAAATTGGAGGCGGATGCGTCCGCCTCCGAAGGGGAAGGCGCTTCGTCGGAGGCCCGGATCGACGCCTTCCCGCAAAGAGACCGAAGGGCTGCAAACCCGACGGACCGAATGCCGCAGCTCACGAGGAACAAGGGCTGCGGTCCATCAAGGAGGAGTAGTAATAATGAAGTCTCGCATCGTTCTTCTCGCCGCCGCCGCTGCCATCGCCCTGACCGGTGCTGCTGGCGCCAAGGATCTCAACAAGATCGGTATTTCGCTCGGCTCGATGGGCAACCCGTTCTTCGTCGCTCTCGCCAAGGGCGCCACCGACAAGGCCAAGCAGGTCAACCCGAAGGTGGAAGTGACCGCTCTCGGCTACGACTACGACCTCAACAAGCAGTTCACGCAGATCGACAACTTCATCGCCGCCGGCGTTGACCTCATCCTGCTGAACCCCGCCGACCCGAAGGCCGTTGCTCCGGCCATCGCCCGCGCCCAGGCCGCCGGCATCCCGGTTGTCGCCGTTGACACCGCCGCCGAAGGCGCCGATGCCACCGTCACCACCAACAACGTCCAGGCCGGTGAAATCGCCTGCCAGTACATCGTCGACAAGCTGGCCGGCAAGGGCGACGTCATCATCCAGAACGGCCCGCAGGTGTCGGCCGTTATCGACCGCGTCGTCGGCTGCAAGAAGGCCTTCGCTGCCGCCCCCGGCATCAAGGTTCTCTCCGACGATCAGGACGGCAAGGGCTCGCGTGACGGCGGCATGAACGTCATGCAGGGTCACCTGACCCGCTTCGAGAAGGTCGACGCCGTGTTCGCCATCAACGACCCGCAGGTGATCGGCTCCAACCTCGCTGCCAAGCAGGCCGGCCGCGACAAGATCATCTTCACCTCGGTCGATGGCGCCCCCGACATCGAAGCCGCCCTCAAGGACGCCGACAGCCCGATGATCGAGGCCTCGGCCAGCCAGGACCCGTACGCCATGGCCCAGCTCGCCACCGAGATCGGTGTCGGCATCATCGGCGGCAAGGCCCCGGCCCAGAAGGTCACGCTGATGCCCTCCAAGCTCGTGACGCGTGACAACGTCAAGGACTACAAGGGCTGGACCTCGGCTCGCTGATCGACACACGTCGACGGTCCCGGTGGCGCAAGCCGCCGGGATCGGCAGTGATCCCGCCCGTCTTCCCTCACGGATCTGGGCGGCTTTGCCCCGGGACAGCGATGTTCCGGGGCCTTTTTGTCGCTGGCATTTGCCGGCGCCGGCGACCGGCGCTATCGTCGCCCGGCCCGAGGGCGAGGATCATTCATCCGGGGTGCCGGCCAGGTCATGGAACCCACTGTCTATCTCACGTCGGACGAAGCGGCCGACTATCTGCGCCTCAAGCAGCGCAAGCTCTACGAACTGGTGGCAGAGGGGGCGATTCCCTGCTCGAAGGTTACGGGCAAGTGGCTGTTTCCCCGTCACGAACTCGACCGCTGGGTCAACTCGGGCCTGGTCTTTCCGGCCGGGATGGCGGCGGAGCGGGCGCCGCCGGTGGTCGGTGGCGCCCATGATCTCCTGCTGGAGCGGGCCTTGCGACAGTCGGGGTCCGGGCTGGCTTTGCTGATCGAGAGCTCCGAGATCGGCCTCGACCGACTGGTGCGCGACGAAGTGATGATCGCCGCCGTGCATCTGCAGCGCGACTTTGCTGACGACCGCACCAACGTCGAGGCGGTGCAGGCCCGGCCGGGCTTGCACGACGCGGTGATCATCGCCTTCGCCATCCGCCGCCAGGGGCTGATGGTGGCGCGCGGCAATCCCCTGGGGCTCACCAGCCTCGCCGACGTGCTGGAGCGCAAGGCGCGCATCGGCATGCGTACCGCGGGCACGGGGGCGCAATTGCTGCTCGATCGGCTGCTGCTGCGCGAGCACATCCAGACTGCCCATCTCGTGGCGGCCGGCGGTCCCTATGCCTCGGCGCAGGACATTGCCATCGCCCTGCGCGTCGACGAGATCGACTGCGGTATTGCCACCGAGAGCGCGGCGCGCGTCAACGGCCTCGACTTCGTGCCGCTTACCGACGAGTGTTTTGATCTGGTGATGCGGCGGGGCAGCTATTTCGAGCCGGGGCCGCAGAAGCTGATGGCCTACATCCGCGGCACCCAGTTCACCCGCCAGGCCAACGCGCTGTCGGGCTACGACATTTCCCACGCCGGTCTCGTCAGACTCAACAAGTAGCCGGACCGCTGCCGCCCCGGCCATCGAGGACGGTGGCGGTCAGGCGGTTGAGCTCGGCGGCGAAGCGGGCGATGACGGCGGCGGCCTCGGCGTTGTCGCGGGTGATGGTCCGAAACAGTTCGGGGCTGTCGGTGGCCAGCAGGTCGCGCATGGTGACGAGGTGGCGGTAGCTCTCGGTGCCAAGCGTCAGATCGGGCAGGTCCATGGCCGACAGCGCCCGGGCGATCAGGTGACTGAGGCCCTGCACGTGGGCCATCTGGCGATCGTGGTCGGCCGGCGTCAGCCAGAACACCTTGAGACCGAGACAATGGCGCAGGAAGGCGGCGATCCGGGTGCCGGGGCGCTGCCGTGGCGTGCAGAACGCCACCTTGAGGCCGGCCACGCCATCGCGGCCACTGTGCGGGCCGAACAGCGGGTGGGTGGCGACGAGGGCGACATGGGCCGGCAGGCGCTGGCGCAGCACGGCCATCGGGCGCTGCTTGATGGAGCAGACGTCGACGACGATGCAGCCGGGCGAGAGGTGCGGCGCGATCGCTTCGGCCAGCCCGGCCAGCGCTGCGAACGGCACGGCGAGGACGACCACCGGACAATCGGCGAGGCTGGCGGCCGCGGCGGGATCGGCAAGGAGATCAAGCCCGACCACCGGCAGGTGGCGGGACAGCAGGCGCTGGGCGAAGCGACCGAAGGCGCCAAGGCCGACGATGGCGACACGGGGCAGCGCCGGAACGCTGGCAGGGGTGGAAGGCATGAGGCTGTCCTTTCGCGGGAAGAGCGCGGACGAGGGCAACCGTCATAGCCTGACATGACAAAGCCGCCTCGTCGGCGGCTTTGGAGAGTGAACGCACACGCGTCTTGGGCCGCCCCTAGCTATAGGAGGCGGGATAATAGGCCGAGAGGCAAAGGCGAGACCGAGCGTTCATGGTCCTGATCAGAGCACCTTGCGCGGCGTAGGTCAACCCGTTGCCTCCGATCGGGTCAGGGGGCGCGCAGTTCGGTCTGGGCCAGTTCCTGCAACTGGCTGACTTCGCCGCCGGCCAGGCGTTTCAGCAGCAGATGGGCGAGCCGCCGTCCGGCCTCCAGCAGCGGGAAATAGAAACTGGCCGGGCGCGGCTCGATGTACTCGGTGAGCAGCGTGGCATTGCAGCCGACCATGCCGAAGTCGGCGGGGTTGCGGCCGATGTCGCGCAGACCGGCCATGGCGCCGAGCACGGTGACGTCGTTGGCATAGATGAAGCTGTCGGGCGGATTGTCGATGCTCATGATGCGCGCCGTCGTCGCCCGCATCAGGCGGGCGTTGAGTTCCTGCTCGACGATCAGTTCGGGATCGATGGTCAGGCCGGCCTCGGCCAGGGCGCGGCGATAGCCGCGCAGGCGGTACTGCGAGAACATCAGGCCGGGCGGCGGGTTGAGCAGGCAGATGCGCTTGTAGCCGCGTTCGATGAGGTAGCGGGCCGAGCGATAGGTGGCGTCCTGATCGTCGACGTCGAACCAGCAATGCGGCGTGAACAACTCGGTGCGGCCGAATGTGACGAAGGGGAAGTCGCGCTCAAGCAGGAAGCGAACGCGGGCGTCCATCGGCTCGGTATAGTCGAAGATCAGGCCGTCGGAACGGCGGCCATCGATGATGCCGCGCAGCGTCTCGATCGGATCCTGGCGCGAATCGATGGGTACGGCGGTCACCGAATAGCCGGCGTCGGCGGCCACTTCGTGCACGCCTTGCAGCAGGGCGATGGTGCCGGTGTCGGCGGTCTCGCCGATGGGCGGGGCGGTGATCAGCACGCAGATCGAATAGGAGAGGCCGGTGCGCAGCGTCAGGCCGCCGAGATCGCGGACGTAGCCGAGCTCCTCGGCCGCCTTCTTGACGCGTTCGATGGTCTCGCGCCGCACCTCTGGGCCGTTGCGCAAGGCCCGTGACACCGTGGTAACGGACAAGTCGAGGTGGCGCGCGAGGCTCTTGAGGTTCAGGCGGGCGCGATCATCGGCCATAGTTCTCGTCTCCCGACACAACCGGTCCAGAGCGCCTTCCGACCTGACGAGTTCCGTCAGGCCGACAAGGAATCGCCCCAGAGTCAAAGGCTTGAGCCGCCGCCTATCGATCAGATCGTTGCAACCTGATCGGCGGGCGCTCAAGTGACAAGCGACGGCGCGGCAGCGGCACCAGGCTTCAGTCAAACCGATGGCAAACCACAGTCGATTGTCAGCTCCACGGACTCCACGTTCCATGTCATTGACGATTTCCGTTCGTCTGTCGATAGCGCTTTCGATTTTTTTGCCAGCTCATGCCGGACCGGCTGGCAAGGCACGATGCCATTTACGTTTATTGCGCCGGCCGGCGTTTCCCAACGTCGCAAATTGCTGACGATGATGGCGGAGATGGCCGTTTTGCTCGCCGGCTTCCGTCAATTCGTTATCGTTTCGGCCGCGCGCGGCGCCGGTTGGTCAGGCGCACTCGCGCCGATCCGGGGAAAAGAAGGGAGGCGATAGCACTTTAGTCATGGGTAGAAATGACAGTGTCCAGTTGGGTACCAGTAATTTATTCGCAGGTTGGCTATTCAATGAATAAATTGCCACGAGATAGCTCCCCGACCAGGTTGGCCAACTGCACTCTTCTCCCGTCCCGCCGTCTCTTGCTTCGCAGATCGCGGGGATTGGCTGAGAATGGCTGAATTGTCCATGAAAAACAGATAAAAATGCTTGTCGCCGTTGGTAAAGCATTAAGTTCCTCTACTTAGGGTAAAATATCAAGACTTTTGGATTCCGAATTGGACGCGGGTCGGTACCGGCGAGGCGCGGAGGAGGCGGCGCCGGTCAATGGCCGTGTCCGGCGGAGCCCGGTGGTGCCATGGCGGCAGCCTTGACGGTGGAATGAGCGGGGAGCACGGGGTGCGATGATCAAGACTTACAACAACATGTCGATCAGCCTGAAGATATCCGTTGCCTTTGGCCTGATCATCGGGCTGCTCGTCCTGTCCGCCGGCATGATGCTGTACGCCTTGCGTACGTTCGAAACGTCGTTCACCGACCACCGGGCCCACGTGGGCACCATGGAACAGGCGCGCGACATCGAGTTTGCCATCGTTGATCTGCGCCGCAACGTCGATGCGTTCGTCGTCAGCGGTTCGCCCACGGCCCGCAAGATCGCCGAAGAGGCGATCAACGCCACGCAGTCGGCCATCGACAACGCCCTGAGCACCGACGATGCGGCGACGCGCGAGGCGATTTCCCGCATTTCGAGCCTGTTCGGCGCCTACAAGGCCAATTTTCAGAAAATGGCCGACCTGCGCTTCAAGAAGGAAAGCCTGGTGCGCGAGCAGGTCGAGACGTTCGGCGACAAGCTCAAGAACGAGGTGGTGTTCTTCGCCGCCAAGATCGACAAACTCGGCAAGCCGGAACTGGCGCCCATCGCCAACAAGGCCATCGAGCAGTACAACGCCGGCCGATTGGCCGTCTACAAGCTGATGAACACTGGTCTTGCCGACGATCTCAAGGCGGCCGACACCAGTTTCGCCGGCTTTGTCCAGCGCCTCAACCTGCTGGTCAAGTCGGTGGACGATGGCTCGCAGGAACTTGCCCAGCTCAACAAGACGCTGAAGTCGTCGGAGGCTTTCCAGACCGCCTATCATGCCGCCGCCCAGGCTTCGGACGACCTGTCCAAGCTGCTGGCCACCGACATGCGCGACAGCACCAATGCCATCACCGACGCCGCCGCGACCATTCGTTCGTCGGCGGCCGGCAAGTCGGAAGAGATCGGTCTTGCCGCCGCCAAGCTGGCCGTCGATGTCCGCACCATCATCCTGAGCGTTGCCGGCGGTTCGGCTTTCCTGGCGCTGCTGCTGGCCGTCATCGTCGGCCGGTCGATCTCGCGGCCGATCGTCGCCTTCGCCCGCGCCATGCAGCGCGTCTCCGATGGCGATCTGCTGTCGGCGGTGCCGGGCGTCGGTCGCAAGGACGAGGTCGGCGTCATGGCCGACACGCTGGAGATGTTCAAGACCAGCCTGTCGGAGGCCGAGCAGGCGCGGGCGGCCCGCGAAGCCGACGCGGCGACGCAGGCCGTCGCCCGTCGGCGCGAGTTGCATCAGTTGGCCGAAACCTTCGAACAGGCCGTCGGCGGCATCGCCAACTCGCTGGCTTCGGCCGCCGTGCAGCTCAATGGTTCGGCCGAAGTGATGTCGCGTTCGTCCTCGGATGTGACGCAGATGGCCAGCGTCGTGGCCGGCGCCTCGGAAGAGGCCAACCGCAACGTCGGCACGGTGGCCGCCGCCGCCGAGGAACTGGCCTCGTCGATCGCCGAGATCGGCCGTCAGGTCAACGAGTCGACGGAAGTCGCCTCGCAGGCGGTGACCGACGCTTCGGACACGGCAGCCAAGGTGCGCGAGTTGTCGGACGCGGCCAAGAAGATCGGCTCGGTGGTCGATCTCATCAACAACATCGCCGGCCAGACCAACCTTCTCGCCCTCAATGCCACCATCGAGGCGGCGCGGGCCGGCGAAGCGGGCAAGGGCTTCGCCGTCGTTGCCGCCGAGGTCAAGCAACTGGCCGACCAGACGTCGAAGGCGACCAACGAGATCGCCTCGCAAATCGCCACCATCCAGGCGTCGACGGCCGAATCGAGCGATGCCATCATGCGCATCACCGCCACCATCGATCACATCTCCGATGTGTCCAATCAGGTGGCCAGCGCCGTGCGCGATCAGGGCATTGCCACGCAGGAGATCGCCGCTTCCGTGCAGAAGGCGGCCAGCGGCACGGGTGCCGTGTCGAGCAACATCGGGCAGGTCAACACGGCGGCGCAGAATTCGGCCACGGCGGCCGGCGAAGTGCTGCACGCCTCCGAGGCGCTGTCGAGCCAGGCGCGCAGCCTGCAGGACGAACTCGTCCGCTTCCTTGGCACCATCCGCGCCGCCTGACGGCGCGCCTGATCCCCGGCTTTCAAGACACGACGGCCGCCCTTGGGGCCGCCGCGCCAGTTGGAACGGCCACCCACG
>CALMMQ010000053.1 GCA_937868725.1 uncultured Pleomorphomonas sp. | reverse complement strand
CGACGACGCATGGCAATGGCGACGGGCCCGCCGATCACGCGGCGCCGGCCGATCATGCGGCGCCGGCCGATCACGCGGCGCCGGCCGATCATGGGGCGCCGGCCGATCACGCGGCGCCCGCCGATCACGCGGCGCCGGCCGATCATGGGGCGCCGGCCGATCACGCGGCGCCCGCCGATCACGCGGCGCCGGCCGATCATGGGGCTCCGGCCGATCACGCGGCGCCCGCCGATCATGCGGCGCCGGCCGATCATGCGGCGCCCGCCGATCACGCAGCTCCGGCCGATCACGCGGCGCCCGCCGATCATGGGGCTCCGGCCGATCACACGGCCCCCGCCGATCATGGGGCTCCGGCCGTTGCGACGGTGGTACCGGCTGGGCCCGAGCATGGCGCGGCACCGGCGCTCAACGCCGTCGTGCAGCAGTCGGTCGACGTGGCCGAATTGCCCGACCAGAACAACCGCAAGCTCACCGACGATGTCGTTCACGTCGAATCCAAACGGGTGGGGCAGGCGGCGCATCTGGTGTTTCCGTTCAAGACCGCCGTCGGCGCGGCGCTGTTCATGCGCGACAACGGTCTGTGGCTGGTGTTCGACAGCGTTGTGCCGATCGATGCCGCCGCGTTGCAGGACGCGCTGGTCGGCTTTGCCCGCAACATCGAGACCATTCCGGTCGACGGCGGTCAGGCGATCCGCGTCGAGCTGTCGCAAGCCTATCTGCTGTCGATGACGCCCGACGGCGCGTCGTGGGTGGTGACCATCGGCGAGCAGGTGACCGATCCGACGCGGCCGCTGTCGGTGACGCGGCACGTGCACCTCGACGGCACCAAGTCGCTCGACGTGCCGTTCGGGCCGGTGTCCAAGATCCACCAGTTGCGCGAGCCGCTGTCGGGCGAGCCGATGTTCGTCGTCACCGGTCGCGGCCAGCCGCGCGGACTGATCAAGCCGCAGTCGTTCGCCGAGTTCGATGCCCTGTCGTCGGTCCATGGGCTGGCGTTGGTGCCCAAGGTCGACGACCTCGAGATTTCCGTCGACGGCGAACTGGTGTCGATCGGTCGTCCGGGTGGCCTGTCGGTGACGGCCATGCCGGAGGAGAAGAAGGCCAGTCTCGTCGATTTGCCGGCGGCCCTCGGCTCGTCGCTGAAGCGCCAGAACGGCTTCGTCGATTATCGCGACCTCGCCGCCGCCGATCCCAAGGAGTTCTGGGACAAGCGCCACAAGCTGATGGCCGACATCACCCAGGCGCAGGCAACCGGCGAGCGCGTCGATCACTGGTACCGGTTGGCAGCGTTCAATGTCGCCAACGCCCTCGGCCCGGAGGCGGTGGGCGTGCTCGACCTTATTGCCCGCCTGGCGCCCGAAGAGGCGTCCGCCGACCGCATGACGGCGCTCAAGGCCGCCGCCGAACTGATCGCCCATCACCCGGATACGACACTGTCGCTGCTCGATACGCCCAAGCTCAAAGATAGTCCCGACGCGTCGGTCTGGCGGGCCATGGCACTCAGCGAGCTGGCGCGCCACAAGGATGCCGACGCCGAGTTCCGCCGGGGCAATCTGGTGGCCGAATCGTTCCCGCCACTGGTGCGCCGACGCTACGTGCTCGACGAGATCGCTTCAGCCATCGAGAACAGCGATTTCAACACCGCCCGCGACCGGCTGGCCAAGATCGATCCCAAATCGCTAAGCGAGAACGACCACGCCCGCCTCGATCTGCTCAACGCTCTGGCGCGTGATGCCGCCGGCCGTTCGGGCGATGCCATCACGCTGCTGTCGAACATCGTGCGCCAGTACACCGGTCCGGAAGCGGCGGAGGCGACCTACCGCCTGGTGCAGTTGCAGCGGCGCGAAGGGCTGATCACCCTTGATCAGGCGGCTGATCGGCTGGAGCAGCTGGCCGTTTCCTGGCGCGGCGACGAACTCGAGCTCAAGACGCTGCGCCTGCTCGGTCAGTACTCGATCCAGCGACGCGACTATCGCCGGGCCTTCGAGGTGATGCGCGTGGCCGAACAGATCAACCCCGGCGCCGCCACGTCCAAACTGATGAACGAGGAGATGCAGGCGGCCTTCGCCGACCTCTATCTCGACGGCAAGGCATCCGAACTGCAGCCGGTGCAGGCACTGGCGCTCTATTACGACTATCGCGAGCTGACCCCCAACGGCCGGCGCGGCGACGCCATGGTGCGCAAGCTGGCCGATCGGCTGGTGGACGTCGACCTGTTGCCGCAGGCGGCCAAGCTTCTGGCCTATCAGGTCGACAACCGGCTGCGTGGCGCCGCCCGCGCCCAGGTCGCCGCCGATCTGGCGTTGGTCTATCTGCTCGATCGCCGCCCCGACAAGGCGCTGTTCACGCTGGCCAAGACGCGGCAGGCGCAGCTGCCGGTGGCCATCGAGCGCCAGCGCCGTGTCGTCGAGGCCAAGGCCATGGCCGATTCGGGTAACGTCGAGGGGGCGCTTGAGCTGATCAGCCCACTGTCGGGCGGCGAGATCGACCGCCTGCGCGGCGAGATTCTGTGGGCAGCGAGCCGTTATGCCGACGCTGGTGCCCAGTTCGAACGGCTTCTGGCCGGGCGCTGGAACGATGCTCTGCCGCTGACGCCCGAGGAGCAGCTCGAAGTGCTGAAGGCCGGCATTTCCTACTCGCTGATCAACGACCGGCTGAGTGTCGATCGCCTGCGTTCCAAGTACGTCGCCAAGATGTCGGCGACGCCCAACGGTTCGGCCTTCGAAGCGGTGACCGGTCCGATCGTCGCCGGTGGCAGCAGCGATTTCAACGAAATCGTCAAGACGGTGGGCGCCGCCGACACCATGGCGACGTTCCTCGCCGACTACCGCAAGCGCTATCTCGATATCGGCGCCACCTCCAAGCCGGAAGTGATCACGCCCGCCGACGGCGCCGCCTCGCCGTCCGCCGATGCCGGGGCCGCCAGTGCCCAGCCGAAGGCCGGCTGAGGCCGTCAGGTGACGTAGCTGCGGATCAGGCTGCCGGCCAGCAGCGACCAGCCGTCGACCAGCACGAAAAAGATCAGCTTGAAGGGGAGCGACACCACCACCGGCGGCAGCATCATCATGCCCATGGCCATCAGGATCGACGAGACCACCATGTCGATGATCAGGAACGGCAGGTAGATGAGGAAGCCGATCTCGAAGGCGCGGCGCAGCTCGGAAATCATGAAGGCCGGGATGACGAGGCGCGTCGACACGTCGGCCGCCGTCTCAGGCTGTGGCGTCCGCGACAGGTCGACGAACAGCTGGATGTCGGCCTCGCGGGTGTTCTTCAGCATGAAGGCGCGGAACGGCTCGATGGCCCGGTCGAAGCCCTGATCGAGGGGCAGTTCGTTCTTCACCACCGGCTCGATGCCGTTCTGATAGGCCGTCTCGAAGGTCGGCGCCATGATGACGGCGGTGAGGAACAGGGCGAAGGACACCATGACGGCGTTGGGCGGCGCCGATTGCAGGCCGATGGCGCTTCTGAGCAGCGACAGCACGACGACGATCCGGGTGAAGGACGTCATCATCACCAGGATGGACGGCGCCAGCGACAGCACCGTCATCAGACCAACGAGCTGGACGGCGCGCTCGGTCAGAGAAGCGCCGTTGCCGAGCGAGATCGACACATCCTGGGGGCTGGCAAGACCGGTGGTCAGCAGCAGGGCGGTGGCCGTCAGGGCACCAAGACGCAGTCCATGGCGACAGCCGGCGTTGCTGCGCCGCTCGCCGCTGATCGTTGCCGCCGGGCTGTCTTTACCCATCACCATCGCCCGCCCGTCGAATCACTTCATTGCGAAGTTGATTGTCACCGACGGGCGAGATGGCTCAAGCGCTTGGCGGTCGAATTGACCGTGGCGGTCAGCGTTTTCCCTTGGAATCTCCCGCCAGTTCGTCGAGCAGGCGAGCCATTTCGTCCTCAAGGGAGGTGAAGTCGTTCTCGGCCGGCTTGGCGGCGGGGGTGGCGACCGGCGGTTCGACCGGCGGCACGACGGCCGGCGTGGCGGCGACGTTGCTCGACAGCACTTCGGCGAGACGGTCTTCCAGCGACCGGTCGTCGTGAGCGGCGGGCTCGGCCGGCGGTGGCACTTCGACCGGCGGCGCCACCGGCTTGACGGCCGGCGCGACCTTGGGCGCGACGGGCTTGGGCGCCGGGGCGGCGGCGGCGGGCTTGACCGGGGCGGGGCGCTCAACCACCGGTGCCGGAGCGACCGGCTCGGCCGGCTTGGCGGCAACGGGCGCCGCGGCCGGGGTGGTGGCGCGCGGCCGCAGCCAGGCGCTGGCGGCGGAGCTGACCGGACGGGGCGCCGGCGGCACCACCTTGGGCGCTTCGACGCGCGGGGCGCGCGGCGTTTCGGCCACGGGTTCAACCTTGACTTCCGGCACGGCGGCCGGCCGCATGAACGGCGGCACCGGCGGCTGCGGTTCGGGGGAGATGCCGAGGTCGTTCTTCAGGGCTTCGTCGAGCTGGCGGGCGAGATCATCGAAACCATCGGCCGGAGCGGCCAGCGGCGGCTCGACGGGCGCAGGGGCCGGCGTCGGCTCGGGTTCGACGTGGACCGGTTCGGGCGGCACCGGCTTTTCAGCCTTGATCGGCGCGGGCGCGGCGACGACCGGCGCCTGCGGCCGCAGGCGCGGACGTTCGGGCAGGCGGGGACGGGGGGCGATCGGTTCGGCCACCGGTTCCGCCTGGCGGGTGACGGCTTCGGGCGCCGGGGCGACCGGCGGTTCGGGCTGATGGCTGATGGGCTCGCTGGCCGGCAGCGGCACCGGACGCGAGGGGCGCTGTGGCGCCGGATGCGGCTCTTCCGGCTGGCTCTCGGCGGCTGCCACGGTCTCAGGACGTTCGGCACTGGCGGGCCGGCCGACGCGACCGAGGCTGCCGACCGGCACGCCACGGATGATGGTCGGTTCGACAACCAGATCGTTGCCGCCCCCGACGAGGATCAGATGCTCGACATTGTCGCGACGGACGAGCAGCAGCCGGCGACGCTGGTCGACGGCGACGGTATCGACGACGGCAATGCGATTCTGCCGGCCGCGTATCGGTCCGAACCCTCCCTTGCCGACATAGGTCTGCAAGACCCAGCGCAAGAGCAGCAGCAGTCCCGCCACGACGGCGAACGCCACGAAGTAGCGTATCACCGTGGCCCCAGTCGAGCCGAACCAGTCAACCAGAAGATCCTGCATGTTTCCTACCTACACCAGACTGTCCCCATCAGGGATAAGGCGATCCGATAAACAATTTACCATCAAACCGGAAAAATTCCGGCAACGACAGCGCCTTCGAGTCGGTGCCGCGCCGTGCGCAGGGGCGGCAATGTTTGCCGCCTTCGACCCAGAATGGAACGCTCATCCTTCCGAATAACCGAGAAAATTGGCGCTTTTCAAGGCCGTTGGCTGTGGGTGCCGGAAATTGTTAACCGCTCGTTAACCATATGGCCGGCAATTATTGCCCACTAGGGCGAATGAAACGACTTGCAGAAGACGAGTCGTCGTTGGCCACCAGCGATCCGGTCGCCCGGACCGAACGGAATGGGGCAACTCATGTCGATGACCGATATCCCGGTGCTCCGGGCGATCAAGGACAAGCTCAAGTATCACGAGGCGCGCCAGAAGGTGTTGGCCGAGAACGTCTCCAATGCCGATACGCCGGGCTACACCGGGCGCGACATCAAGGCGCCGGACTTCTTTCGCGTTGCCGTCGAGGGCGACAGTTCGCGGCCGGTCGCGGCGGTGGTGACCTCGCCGCTGCACATCGCCACCACGCCGATCGGCGGCGACACCGGTTTCCGGCAGCAGAAGGTCGACGGCTACGAAGTGACGCCGGACGGCAACTCGGTGTCGCTCGAAGACCAGATGATGAAGGTGACGCAGAATCAGATGGACTACCAGATGGCGACCTCGCTCTACGCCCGCTCGCTCGGGCTGCTCAAGACCGCCCTCGGCAAGAAGTGAGGCTCGATCATGGACTTCCTCAAGACACTGATGATCTCGTCCTCCGGCCTCAAGGTTCAGAACGGCCGCATGCGCATCATCGCCGAAAACATGGCCAACGCCGATTCCGTGGCCAGCACGCCGGGCGGCGACCCCTATCGGCGCAAGATTCCGACGGTGCAGTCCAAGTTCAACAAGGAACTCGACGCGGCCGTGGTGCAGATGGGCAAGGTGGCGCAGGACAGCTCCGACTTCGACACGCGCTACGAGCCGGGCAGTCCGGCAGCTGACGCCAACGGCATGGTCAAGTATCCCAACGTGCAGCCGCTGGTGGAAATGGTCGACATGCAGTCGGCCCAGCGCACCTACGAAGCCAATCTCAACGTCGTCGGCACCACCCGGTCGATGATGCAGAAGACCATCGACATCCTGAAGAGCTGAAGGCGCACGACGCCAGGAAGAGGTTGAGCCATGGCCCTCACGACGTCCCTCAATGCCGCCAATGTGTATGGCGCCATGGCGCGGCTGGCGAATCGCGCCCAACCGGAGCAAGCTAAAGCCACGGCCGGTGGCGCGTCCGGACCCGACTTCGGCGCCATGCTGCGCAACGAGGTCAAGTCCGTCGTCGATCAGGGCAAGGCGACCGAGGCCAAGCAGGCCGGGCTGATGGCCGGCAAGGCCGATCTGGTCGACGTGGTGACGGCGGTGTCGGAGACCGAGGTGGCTCTGGACACCATGGTGTCGGTGCGCGACCGCGTCATTTCGGCCTACGAGGAAATCATGCGCATGGCGATCTGACGCGCCGGCGCCGGGCGATATCAGTCACGAGCGGGGTATGTCATGACCGGGCCGGAAGTTCTCGACATTGCCCGGGACGCTTTGTGGACGACGGTCAAGATCGCGGCGCCGACCATGCTGGTGGGCCTGGCCGTCGGGCTTGTCGTGGCGCTGTTCCAGGCGCTGACCCAGATCCAGGAGCAGACGCTGGCCTTCATCCCCAAGATCCTGGTGGTGTTCCTCGTGCTGCTGCTGACCTTGCCGTTCATGGCCGATGCGCTCGCCGCCTTCATGGTGGAAGTGTCGGAACGGATCGTGGCGGGATGATCATCCACATTCTCCCCGACGTCACGGCGCTCTATCTCCTGCTGTTCGCCCGCATCGGCGCGCTGGTGATGCTGATGCCGGGCATCGGCGAGACGACGGTGCCGACGCGGGTGCGCTTGGCCATGGCGCTGCTGATCACGCTGGTGTTCTATCCGGTGTTGTCGGAGCGGCTGCCGCAGGGGCTGTCGCAGGACATGAACCGGCTGCTGTTCGTCATGATCTGGGAGATCATGATCGGCGTCGGCATCGGCCTCATCGCCCGCACGCTGATGAGTGTCGTCCAGGCCGCCGGCGCCACCATTTCCACCAACATCGGCCTGTCGTTCGCCCAGAGCGTCGATCCGACCATGGGTCAGCAGGGGGCGATCTTCTCTTCGTTCCTGTCGGTGGTCGGCGTGGCGGTGATCTTCTCGACCAACCTGCATCATCTGGCCATCGCCGGCATCGTCGACAGCTACCGGCTGTTTCCGCCGGGCGAGAGCTTTCCCATCGATGACTTCCGCGTCGCGGCCGTGATGACCATGTCCGGGGCCTTCCGCGTCGGCATCGAGATCGGCTCGCCGTTCATCGTCTTTGCGCTGGTGTTCAATCTCGGGCTCGGCGTGCTGCAGCGGCTGATGCCGCAGTTTCAGGTGTATTTCCTGGCGGCACCGCTGACCATCCTCGTCGGCCTGGCCATCACGGCCGTGCTGATCGGCACCATCATGCGGCTGTATCAGTCCTTCGTCGAGACGGGACTGATGCGCTTCGTCGTCCCGTAAGGAGGCCGTGAACGATGGCCGAAGACGCCGGCGACGACAGCGACAAAACAGAAGAACCAACCCAGCGAAGGCTGCAGGAAGCCCACGACAAGGGGGACGTCGCCAAGAGTACAGAGGTGGTGACCTTCTTCGCCCTGGCTGCCATCACGCTCAGCATCGGCGCGGCGAGCGGGCTCAGTTCCCAGCTGCTGGTGGTGCCGATGCGCGGGCTGATCGAGCACGCCGCCGACCTCTCCGTCGAAGGCGGCGGGCTCAGGCGGCTGTTCCTCAGCCTGGGCACGGCCGTCGGCATTGCGCTGGCGGCCCCCATGGCCATTCTGGCCGCCGGTGCCCTGATCGGCAACCTCATCCAGCACCGCGCCGTCTTCTCGGCCCAGTCGCTGGAACCGCGTTTCGACAAGGTGTCGCCATTGTCCGGCATGAAGCGGCTGTTTTCGGTGGACAACGCCGTCAACTTTCTGCGCGGGCTGATCAAGGTGGCGGTGCTGGGGACGGTGATGTTCACCGTGCTGTGGCCGGAACGCGACCGGCTCGACGCGCTCGTCACCATCGACTTCGTCAAGAGCCTGACGGTGGCGCGCTCGGTGTCGCTCCGGATGCTTGGCACCATCCTCGCCATCATGTTCCTGGTGGCGGTGCTCGATTACGCCTGGGTGCGCTGGCGCTGGACCAAGCGGCACATGATGTCGCTGAAGGAGATCAAGGACGAGCACAAGCAGACCGAAGGCGATCCGATGATCAAGGGCAAGATCCGGCAATTGCGCCAGGAGCGGGCCCGCAACCGGATGATGTCCAAGGTGCCGAAGGCGACGGTGGTGGTCACCAACCCGACCCATTACGCCGTGGCGCTGGTCTACGAGACCGACATGCAGGCGCCGCTCTGCGTGGCCAAGGGCGTCGACGAGGTGGCCCTGCGCATCCGCGCGGTGGCCACGGAGGCGGGGGTGCCGGTGATCGAGAATCCGCCGCTGGCGCGCGCCCTTTATGCCTCGGTCGAACTCGACCAGATCATTCCGGAGCAGCACTACAAGGCCGTGGCGCAGCTGATCAGCCACGTCATGAATCTCAAAAAGGCTGGAGCATGGCGCCGATGACAGGCGAAAACGGCGGACTGTTGCAGTCAGGCTGTTTGCCTGAAAGCGGGCGGTTGCTAAAGATTGTTGATGCGCAGCGGCCGATTCTGCTGTCGCGGGCGTCCGGGGCTCCGGTCGATGGTTGGTCAAGATAGTCGGGGCGGACATGATGGGTGACAACGACCAGGCTCCATCGGTGGAGACGCCGATCGTCGATCGATCCGAGCGCGGCGGCAACGTCGGGCTGGTGGTGGCGCTGGCCGTTGCCCTGGTCACGGCGGCGGCGGTGTTTGCGCTGCTCGACCGCGATCGGGCCCAGCCGTACGTGCTCGGCCTGCTCGGCCTTCTGGCCGTCGTCGGCGTGTTCTCGCTGTTTGCCGGCGCGGTCGGACTGGTCCGGCTCGGTGCTGCCTCCGACGGCCAGATGTCGCTGTCCAAGCGCTTTCTCGACACCATGACCGATGGCGTCTGCGTCACCGACGCCGACGGCCGCATCGTCTACGCCAACGCCGCCTACGGCCGGCTGATCCGGGCCGAGACGGCTACCGACGTCCGCACCGTCGAGCGGGTGTTCTCCGGCGATCCCGATGCCGCCGACGTCATCTTCCGCCTGGCCCAGGCCTCGCGCGAGGGGCGGCGGGCGCACGAGGAAGTGCGCGTCGCCCACCCGCTCGGCCGCAACGACGGCCCAGCCCGCTGGTATCGCATCCGCGTCCGGCCGCTGTCCGGCTTGCCGATGACGCTCAATGTCTGGCAGGTGGCCGACATCACCCGTGATCGCGACGAGCAGGAAGACAGCTTCCAGGCGCTGCAGCGGGCCGTCGATTTTCTCGATCACGCCCCGGCGGGGTTCCTCTCGATCACCGCCCTCGGCCGCATCGCCTACATGAACGCCACGCTGGCCGACTGGCTCGGCGTCGATCTCGCCGAGTTCGAGGTGGGGGCGATGTCGGTCAAGGACATCATCGTCGGCGACGGCGCCTCGCTGCTTGACGGCATCCGCGGTGCCTCGGGCGAGGTGAAGACCGGCATGGTCGACCTCGACTTCATCAAGCGCAACGGCCAGAGCCTGCCGGTGCGCATCATCCACCGCGTGCCGGTGGGCGCGGACGGTGGCATCGGCGACAGCCGCACGCTGGTGCTCAACCGCTCGCCGGGCGAGGACATCTCCGAGTCGCTGCGGGCCGCCGAGGTCCGCTTCACCCGCTTCTTCAACAACACGCCGGTGGCCATCGCCTCCATCGACCGCGACGGCCGCATCGGCCGCAACAATGCGCCGTTCATGCGCATGTTCGGCGCCTTCGTCAAACCCGACGCCACGGCGCCGCGCGGCCGGCTGGCCGACGTGGTGGCCGAACGCGACCGCAAGGCGATCTCCGAAGCCATCACCGCCACCGTGGCCGGCCAGGGCTCGATTTCCGGTGTCGACGTCTCGCTGCCCGACGACAAGGGGCGCTCGGCGCGCTTCTTCGTGTCGGCGGTGGAGGAGGGGGCGGGCGACGGCGAGGTGGCCATCGTCTATGCTCTCGAGACCACCGAGCAACGGGCGCTGGAGGCGCAGTTCGCCCAAGGTCAGAAGATGCAGGCGGTCGGCCAGCTGGCCGGCGGCGTGGCGCACGACTTCAACAACGTGCTGACCGCCATCATCGGCTTCTCCGACCTGCTGCTCAACAGCCACCGGCCGACCGACCCGTCCTTCCAGGACATCATGAACATCAAGCAGAACGCCAACCGGGCGGCCGGTCTGGTGCGGCAGCTGCTGGCGTTCTCGCGGCGCCAGACGCTGCGGCCGCAGGTGCTGAGCCTCTCGGACGTGCTGGCCGACCTGTCGATCCTGCTGGGTCGGCTGCTGGGCGAGAAAGTCCACCTCAAGGTGGTGCACGGCCGCGACCTCTGGCCGATCATGGCCGACCTCAACCAGTTCGAGCAGGTGATCATCAACCTCGCCGTCAACGCCCGTGACGCCATGCACGAGGCGGGCAAGCTCGAGATCCGCACGTCCAACGTCACCGCCGCCGAAGCGGCCAAGTACACCTTCAAGGGCATGCCGGCGGCCGATTACGTGCTGATCGAGGTGGAAGACACCGGTACCGGCATGACGCCCGAGATCATGGAGAAGATCTTCGATCCCTTCTTCTCCACCAAGGAAGTGGGCAAGGGCACCGGCCTCGGCCTCTCCACCGTCTACGGCATCATCAAGCAGACCGGCGGCTACATCTATCCGACCTCGGAAGTGGGGGTTGGAACCGTGTTCCACATCTTCCTGCCGCGTCACGCCGCCGCCGTCGACGTGACGCCCAAGAAGAATGTCGAGGCGACGCCGATGTCGGATCTGACCGGCAACGCCACCATTCTGCTGGTCGAGGACGAGGAGGCGGTGCGCGCCTTCGCCGCCCGGGCGCTGATCTCGCGCGGCTACACCGTGCACGAGGCGTCGAGCGGCACCGAGGCGCTGGAGGTGATGGAGCGCGAGGAAGGCAAGATCGATCTCGTGGTCTCCGACGTCGTCATGCCGGAGATGGACGGGCCGTCGCTGTTGCGCGAACTCAGGCAGACCCGGCCCGACCTCAAGATCATCTTCGTTTCCGGCTACGCCGAGGACGCCTTCAAGAAGAACCTGCCGGAAAACGAGCAGTTCAACTTCCTGCCCAAGCCGTTCTCGCTCAAGCAATTGGCCACCACGGTCAAGGAAACGCTGGCCGAGTAGCGGCGTCGGCCGGCGGCCGTGGGTCACGAAACGGTTTTGTCCGTTTGGTAAAATTCAACTACCGGATCGGGTCCGAGTTGGCGTAGGATGTTCTTTTCCGCTGCGTCGTCCGCCTCTGGCGGTCCGGGCGCGGCTTTTGTCTGGCTGAAAGCAATATCAAGGAGCCAAGATGGCGTCTCTGCCCATCGTCTATTCCCCCGAAGTCGAAGCTGCCAAGGCGGCCGGCGCGCCGATCGTGGCGCTCGAATCGACCATCGTCACCCACGGCATGCCCTACCCGGACAACGTCGAGACGGCCCGCGCTGTCGAGGCCGAAATCCGCAATCGCGGCGCTGTGCCGGCCACCATCGCCGTGCTTGACGGCAAGATCCGCGTCGGCCTCGACGCCGATACGCTGGAACGCCTCGGCAACATGACCGGCGTCATGAAGTTGTCGCGCGCCGATCTGGCCTTCGCCATCGCCACCAAGCGGCCGGGGTCGACAACTGTCGCCGCCACGATGATCTGCGCCCATCTCGCCGGCATCGACGTGTTCGCCACCGGCGGCATCGGCGGCGTGCATCAGGGGGCGGAAGAGAGCTTCGACATTTCCGCCGACCTCGAAGAGTTGGGCCGCACGTCGGTGATCGTCGTCGCCGCCGGCGCCAAGGCCATTCTCGACCTGCCCAAGACGCTGGAAGTGCTGGAGACCAAGGGCGTGCCGGTGGTCGGCTTCGGCACCGACGAGTTCCCGGCCTTCTGGTCGCGCCGCTCCGGCCTCAAAGCGCCGCTGCGCCTCGACAGCGCCGGTGAGATCGCCGCCTTCCAGGCCGCCCGCGACGCGCTCGGCATTTCCGGCGGCATGCTGGTGGCCAATCCGGTGCCGGAAGCCGACGAGATCCCGGCCGTGCGCATGAAGGGTTTCATCGAAGCCTCGCTCGCCTCGGCCCGCGACGCCGGCATCGCCGCCAAGGAGGTGACGCCGTATCTGTTGGCCGACATGTTCGAGCGCACCGCCGGTTCGTCGCTCAAGACCAACGTGGCGCTGGTGATGAACAACGCCCGTCTGGCTGCCGACATTGCCAAGGCGATGAAGGCCGGCTGAGGCGCGCCATCGAAGTGTCCGAACGGGGGCCGGCGGCCCCCGTTTTCAGTTCGGCGCGCCATCGGGACCGACAAAAGACAACGGGCCGGCTCAGCGAGCCGGCCCGTGTCGTATTCCAGCCTGATGGCGACCGATCAGCCCTTGAGTACCGCCTTGATGGCCTCAAGCGCCGCTGCCGCCTTGGCGCCGTCGGGACCGCCGGCCTGGGCCATGTCGGGACGGCCGCCACCGCCCTTGCCGCCCAGCGCCTCGGAGGCGGCGCGAACGAGGTCGACGGCCGAGAAGCGGGCCGTCAAGTCGGCGGTAACGCCAACCACGACGCCGGCCTTGCCATCTTCGCCGACCGAGATCAGCGCCACGACGCCGGAGCCGAGCGACTTCTTGCCGTCGTCGACCAGACCCTTGAGGTCCTTGGCCTGGACGTTCTCGGCGATGCGACCCATGAACTTGACGCCATTGATGTCGGCCACGGCGCTTTCGGATGAACCGCCGCCCATGGCAAGCTTCTTGCGCGCCTCGACGAGGTCTTTTTCCAGCCGGCGCCGTTCTTCGCTGAGGGCGGTGACGCGGCTGACGACGTCGGTGACGGGCACCTTGAGCTCGCGGGCGATGTCCTTGAGCTTGCGCTCCTGGTCTTCGAAGTAGGCGCGGGCGCCCTCTCCAGTCAGCGCCTCGATGCGGCGTACGCCGGCGGCCACGGCGCCTTCGGCGAGGATGTGGACAAGGCCGATTTCGCCGGTACGGGCGACATGGGTGCCGCCGCAGAGCTCGGTCGAATAGGTCTTGCCGGCCTTGTCGCCTTCGCTGGCAACGCCCATGGAAACGACGCGCACTTCATCGCCGTACTTCTCGCCGAAGAGCGCCATGGCTCCCTCGGCGATGGCATCTTCCTGCCCCATCAGCCGCGTCAGCACCGGCGCGTCCTGCAGCACCACGGCGTTGGCGAGACGACTGATCTCGGCGAGCTCGGCTTCTTCCACCGGCTTGGGATGGGAGAAGTCGAAACGCAGGCGGTCGGGGGTGACCAGCGATCCCTTCTGGGCGGCGTGCTTGCCGAGCACTTCGCGCAGCGCTTCGTGCAAGAGGTGGGTGGCCGAGTGGTTGGAACGGATGCGGGCGCGACGGGCGTGGTCGACGCGCAGGTCGACGGCCGCGCCGACGGCGATCGAGCCATCCTCGACGGTGACGGTGTGGACGAACAGGCCGTCGGCCTTCTTGGCGACGTCGGTGACGACGAGGCGGGCGCCGGCGGCGGCGATGACGCCGGTGTCGCCGACCTGACCGCCGGACTCGCCGTAAAACGGCGTCTGGTTGACGACGACGGCACCGGTGTCGCCCTTGGTGAGGGAGGCGACTTCCTTGCCGTCCTTGACCAGGGCGACGACAACGCCTTCGGCCTGCTCGGTGTCGTAGCCGAGGAACTCGGTGGCGCCGACGCGCTCGCGCACCGAGAACCAGACGGTTTCGGTGGCCGCTTCACCGGAGCCGGCCCAGTTGGCCCGCGCTTCGGCGCGCTGGCGTTCCATGGCGGCGGCGAAGCCGTCGGTGTCGACGGCAATGCCGCGCGCCTTGAGGGCGTCCTGCGTCAGGTCGAGGGGGAAGCCGTAGGTGTCGTAGAGCTTGAAGGCGGTCTCGCCGTCGAGGCTCTGGCCGCTGCCAAGTTCGGCGGTGGCCTCGTCCAGCAGGCCGAGACCGCGGGCCAGCGTGCGGCGGAAGCGGGTTTCCTCGAGCTTCAGCGTCTCGGTGATCAGCGCTTCGGCGCGGATGAGCTCGGGATAGGCCTGGCCCATCTCGCGGCGCAGCGCCGGCACCAGGCGGTAAAGCAGCGGATCGGCGGCGCCGAGCAGGTGGGCGTGACGCATGGCGCGGCGCATGATGCGGCGCAGCACATAGCCACGCCCCTCGTTGGAGGGTAGCACGCCGTCGGCGATCAGGAAGCTCGACGCCCGGAGGTGGTCGGCGATGATGCGGTGGCTAGCCAGCTGGTTGCCTTCGGCGGCGACGCCGGTCGCCTCGACCGAGGCGCGGATCAGCGCCTGGAACAGGTCGATGTCATAGTTGTTGTGCACGCCCTGCAGCACGGCGGCGATGCGCTCGAGGCCCATGCCGGTGTCGATCGACGGCCGCGGCAGGTTGAGTCGCTCGGTCTTGGAGACCTGCTCGTACTGCATGAACACGAGATTCCAGATCTCGATGAAGCGGTCGCCGTCCTGATCGGCCGAGCCCGGAGGGCCACCCCAGATCTTGTCGCCGTGGTCGAAGAAGATTTCCGAGCAGGGACCGCACGGGCCGGTATCGCCCATGGCCCAGAAGTTGTCGTGGGTCGGAATGCGGATGATGCGGTCGTCGGGCAGGCCGGCAATCTTCTTCCAGTAGGTCGCCGCCTCTTCGTCTTCGGAATAGACGGTGACCAGCAGCCGGTCCTTGGCCAGACCGAACTCCTTGGTGACCAGCGTCCAGGCGAGCTCGATGGCCCGGTCCTTGAAGTAATCGCCGAAGGAGAAGTTGCCCAGCATCTCGAAGAAGGTGTGATGGCGGGCGGTGTAGCCGACGTTGTCGAGGTCGTTGTGCTTGCCGCCAGCGCGCACGCACTTCTGCGACGTGGTGGCACGGCTGTAGGGGCGCTTCTCGAGACCGGTGAAGACGTTCTTGAACTGCACCATGCCGGCGTTGGTGAACATCAGCGTCGGGTCGTTGCGTGGCACCAGCGGGCTCGACGACACCACCTCGTGGCCGTTCCTGGCAAAGAAATCGACAAAGGTCGACCTGATCTCGTTCACACCGCTCATGACGATCCGCCTGTCTCCACTGTCCCACCCTGATTGTCGCCGATGCGTTCAAGCCGCCCGTTCGCTGGTATCGCCTCGGGGACCTTCGACCGCGACGGGCGGTCGGACGAAACGACACGCGTTGCCGTGAACCCGCCTGGACGGTCCGGAAGCGCAAGGCGTTATTTATCCGCCAGACAGGGAACTGTCCAGTGTAAGCGCCGTCAGCGTAAGGGAAACGCCGGCCGGGCGGACATGGCCCGCCGGCCGGTCATGGCTCACTCGAACTCGGCGGGCGGGGTGCCGTCGGCGTCGGCTTCGGCTTCACCGACCAGAATGGAGTCGGCGAGGACGCCCGAGCTCTGGCGGATGGCCATTTCGATCTCGTTGAACAGCGGCGGATTGTCGCGCAGGAACTGCTTGGCGTTCTCGCGGCCCTGCCCAAGGCGCTGGCTGTTGTAGGAGAACCAGGCGCCGGACTTCTCGACGATGCCGGCCTTGACGCCGAGATCGATGAGTTCGCCCGCCTTGGAGACGCCTTCGCCGTAGAGAATATCGAACTCGACCTCGCGGAACGGCGGCGCCAGCTTGTTCTTGACCACCTTGACGCGGGTCTGGTTGCCGACGATCTCCTCGCGGTTCTTGATGGCGCCGATGCGGCGGATGTCGAGGCGCACCGAGGCGTAGAACTTGAGAGCGTTACCGCCGGTGGTGGTTTCCGGCGAGCCGAACATGACACCGATCTTCATGCGGATCTGGTTGATGAAGATGACCATGGTCTTCGACTTGGAGACCGAAGCCGTCAGCTTACGTAGCGCCTGGCTCATCAGACGGGCCTGCAGGCCAGGCAGCTGATCGCCCATCTCGCCGTCGAGTTCGGCCTTGGGGGTGAGGGCGGCCACCGAGTCGATGACCAGCACGTCGATGGCGCCGGAGCGCACCAGCGTGTCGGTGATTTCGAGCGCCTGTTCGCCGGTGTCGGGCTGCGAAATCAGGAGGTCGTCAAGATTGACGCCGAGCTTGCGGGCGTAGACCGGGTCGAGGGCATGTTCGGCGTCGATGAAAGCGCAGACGCCGCCGCGCTTCTGGGCCTCGGCCACCGTGTGCAGGGCCAGTGTCGTCTTGCCCGACGATTCGGGGCCGTAGATCTCGACGATGCGGCCCTTGGGCAGGCCACCGATGCCGAGGGCGATGTCGAGCCCCAGCGAACCGGTGGGAATCGACTCGACCTCCACCGCCTGGCCCTTGCCGAGGCGCATGATGGAGCCCTTGCCGAAAGCCCGTTCGATCTGCGACAGCGCGGCGTCGAGCGCCTTGGTCTTGTCCATGGATGTACCCTCTACGAGGCGAAGCGAATTCTGTGACACAGCGCCTGTTCCCTCTTATTCCACGCCCGGCGGCGCGTTTCAAATCGCGGTTAATGTACACGTTATGTTCCCTTTGGCAAGCGCGACATCATCCTGTTGACAAATCGCGTGAAATTCTGCTCTGTTCACGGGACGTTCAGAGGGGCTGGAAGGCAGCGGGAAATCGTGGAAAACGTTGGGTTCGCGGGCAAGAATCGGTTGAGCGGCCAGCGGCCGATCGTCATCGTCGGCGGCTGTCACATGGATGTGCTCGGCCGGCCGAGCGGTCGGTTCGAACCAGCGACATCGTGCCCGGGCGAGGTGTGGTACCGGCCCGGCGGCGTAGCGCGCAACGTCGCCACGCTGGTAGGACGGGCCGGGGCGGTCACCGCATTTGCCTCGGTGGTCGGTGACGACGCTTCCGGGCGCGAGCTGGTCAGCAGTCTGGCGGCGGCCGGCGTCGATGTGAGCGGTGTGGCGACGGCGCCCGGCCGGCGCACCGGCACCTATCTCGCCATCCACGACGACGACGGCGAGATGATCGCCGCCGTGTCCGACCTCTGGATCTACGATGACTTCGTGCTGCCGCCGGCGCTGCTGACCGCAGGGGCCGAGCCGGTGGTGTTTGCCGACGCCAACATTCCCGTCGCCGCGCTCACGGCGCTGGCCGAGCGCCATGGCCGCAATCTCGTGGTCGATGCCATTTCGCGGGCCAAGGCGCCGAAGCTGCTGCCGCTGCTTGGCCACGGCAGCACGGTGGTGTGCAACCTGCCATCGGTGGCCCGGCTGGTCGGCTTCGAAGCGAGCCGGCCGCGCGAGGCGGCGGAGGCGTTGCGCCGCCTGGGCGCGCGCGCGGCCGTGGTCACCGGTGGCGCCCAGCCGATCGCCGTGCTCGATGGCGAGGCGCTTGACGAACTGGTGCCGGAGCCGGTGGCGGTGGCCGACGTCACCGGCGTCGGCGATGCCCAGATCGCTGGCACGCTGCTGGGACTGGCCTGCGGCCGCGATTTGCGCGCCGCCGTCGCTGTCGGCATGCTGGGGGCGCGGGCGGCGCTGGCCACGCACGGGGCGCTGGGCGAATTGCCGCCGGCCGTGTTCGCCGCCCTCGGGCTGGCTGACTGAGGCTCAGATCTCGTCGATCTGGCGCGCCGTCGCGTCGAGCAGGTCGATCAGTCGCGACATGCGCTCGGCGTCGAGCTCGCCGGCTTCGCCCTTGAGACGCAGGGAGAGGCGCAGGTTCTCGATGGCCCGGATCAGGCGCGGGTTGCGGTTGGGTGCCCGCGTGGCATCGGCGAAGCGCTTCAGTACGGCGTCGATGGCGGCGCGGTTGTCTTCGACGGTCTGCCGGCCCTTGTCGGTGATCGAGTAGAGACGCTTGTTGCCCTCGGAGGCGGCGGCTTCGATCTCGCCGGTTTCCTCGAGCAGCGTCAGCGTCGGATAGACGACGCCGGGGCTGGGCGAATAGGCGCCGCCGGTGCGCTCCTCGATCTCCTTGATCACTTCATAGCCGTGGCGCGGCGCCTCGGCGACCAGGGCCAGGATGACGAGCCGGAGCATGCCGTTCTCGAAGAAGCGTCCGCCGCGACCGGGTCGGCCAGGACGGCCGAACGGGCCGTGATCGTGCGGGCCACGGTCGCCATGACCGGACGGGCCGCTGAAGGGGCCGCGCGGCGCCATCAGGCGTTCGCGGTTGCCGTGCCGGCCGCCGCAGCGGTGGTCACGCTCGGCTTCGCCGAAGCGTTCGTCGGGGGCGAGGTTGTCGTCGGCGAAGACGTCGACGGGGGCGTCGAAATCGGCAAACGCGTCCCGGTGACGATGATGGGGGGGATGGCGGTCGCCATGGTGATGAGGATGGATGTGCATGAACTGCTCCTGTGTGTTTCGATATGAATTAGATATATCGAAATACGTCTATTCGCAAGGGCAGCCCGATCACGGTCACGTGAATGGTCCCAGCCACGGCGACGTTCCCGGGGCGACGGACCTTGACCTCGCCGCGGTGGCCATGCTGGAACAGGCCAATGGTCCGGCGACGATCCGGGCGGAAAGGTACGGCGGCAGGTGACGGACGCGGCACTGGCGATCGAGACGGCGACGGGCGAGGACATGACGGCGGTGGTAGCGCTGTGGACGGCCTGCGGCCTGACGCGGCCGTGGAACGACGCGGCCGCCGACTTTGCCCTGGCCGATCATCACGCCAATGCCCGCGTGCTGGTGGCCCGGCGTGGCGGCGTGCTGGCCGGAGCGGTGATGGTCGGTCATGATGGCCATCGCGGCGCCATCTACTATCTCGGCGTCGCCGCCGAACAACGCCGGCGCGGTGTCGGCGAGGCGCTGGTGCGGGCGGCCGAGGCCTGGTGTCGGGGCGAGGGGGTGCCCAAGGTCAACCTGCTGGTCCGACGGGAAAATCTCGGCGTTCTCGCCTTCTATGCCGCGCTCGGCTATGCGGAGAACGATTGCGTCTCGCTCTACCACAACAGTGATCCGCAACGGGCGACGCGTGAGGCGGCCGACAAGGCGGCTTGGAAGGCCCGGCAATCCCGCTCCTGAATGTCAGGTCAGACTGCTGACAAAATTTGGCAGCATGGCGGTCTAGTCTCTGCCTGTCACAACGACAGGAGAGTCTGATGCCCCATCCCACGTACTACCTGCTGCACGTCGCCGATCCCCTGGCAAGCGCGGCCTTCTATGAGCAGATCCTCGGCGTGGCGCCGGTGGAGACGGCGCCGACTTTCTCGCTGTTCGTGCTGGAGGGCGGGGTCAAGCTGGGGCTGTGGTCGAAGGCCACCGTCGAGCCGGCCACGGCCGGTGCGCCCGGCGGGTCGGAAATCGGCATTGCCGTCAAGGCTCCGGCCGAGGTCGATGCGGTAGCGGCCGCCTGGGACAAGTTCAGCCCGACGATCCTGCAAGCCCCCGTCGACATGGACTTCGGCCGGTCGTTCATGATCGCCGACCCCGACGGTCACCGCATCAGGGTGTTTGCCGTCACCGGTTGATGGTGCCCGCCGGAACCACGGTGGCGCCGGCGGGCGAAACGACGTCAGGCGGTTTCGACCGTGGTGTCGTCGGTCGGAGCCCCCGGCCCGTTCTTCTTGATCGACTCGATGGCGTTGATCGCCGAGGCCTTGGACTTGTAGCCCTCGGTCCAGAAGATGGTCTCGCCATTGTACTTGAAGTAGGCGACGAACTCGCCGGCCTTGTTCTTCTTGATCTCGAACTTGTGGGCCATGTCGTTCCTCCGAAAGATTGTTGCGCCGGTTTCCGGTGACTGCAGACGGATACGTTGCCGCTGCGAACGGACCGGCCGGTGACCGAGCAATACCGGCACCACCGGCAAGACTACGTTTGGGCGTATCCGTTGTCACCAGAAATTGTCGGTTGGCGCCACAAGACCAACGGCCGGCGGAGTGACCGCCGGCCGTCGATGCTCCATCAGGTCAGCCGGGCAGGCGCACGGCTGCTTACCATTTGGCCATTTCGGTTTCGAGATTCTCGGCGATCTTGTCGAGGAAGCCGGTGGTGGTGAGCCACTTCTGGTCCGGTCCGATCAGCAGCGCCAGGTCCTTGGTCATGTAGCCGCTTTCGACGGTATCGACGCACACCTTCTCGAGGGTGGCGGCGAAGCGGGCCAGGGCGGCGTTGTCGTCGAGCTTGGCCCGGTGGGCGAGGCCGCGCGTCCAGGCGAAGATCGAGGCGATGGAGTTGGTTGAGGTCTCCTTGCCCTTCTGGTGCTCGCGGTAGTGGCGCGTCACCGTGCCGTGGGCGGCCTCGGCCTCGACGGTCTTGCCATCGGGGGTCAGCAGCACGGAGGTCATCAGGCCGAGCGAGCCGAAGCCTTGTGCGACCGTGTCGGACTGCACGTCGCCATCGTAGTTCTTGCAGGCCCAGATGTAGCCGCCGGACCACTTGAGCGCCGAGGCGACCATGTCGTCGATCAGGCGATGCTCGTAGGTGATGCCGAGCTTGTCGAACTCGGCCTTGAACTCGGTCTCGTAGACTTCCTGGAAGATGTCCTTGAAGCGGCCGTCATAGGCCTTGAGAATGGTGTTCTTGGTGGAAAGATACACCGGCCATTTGCGCATGATGCCGTAGTTCATCGAGGCGCGGGCGAACTCGCGGATCGATTCGTCGAGGTTGTACATGGCCAGCGCCACGCCGGCGCCGGGGGCCTTGTAGACTTCCTTCTCGATCACCTGGCCGTCGTCGCCGACGAACTTGATCGACAGCGTGCCCTTGGTCGGGAACTTGAAGTCGGTGGCCTTGTACTGGTCGCCGAAGGCGTGGCGGCCGACGACGATCGGCTGCGTCCAGCCGGGTACGAGGCGCGGCACGTTCTTGCAGATGATCGGTTCGCGGAAGATGACGCCGCCGAGGATGTTGCGGATGGTGCCGTTGGGGCTCTTCCACATCTCCTTGAGGTTGAATTCCTTCACGCGCGCTTCGTCGGGCGTGATGGTGGCGCACTTGATGCCGACGCCGTGCTTCTTGATGGCGTTGGCGGCGTCGACCGTCACCTGGTCGCTGGTTGCGTCGCGGTTCTCGACGGAGAGGTCGTAATAGTCGATCTCGATGTCGAGGTAGGGCAGGATCAGCTTTTCCTTGATGAACTGCCAGATAATGCGGGTCATCTCGTCGCCGTCGAGATCGACGACCGGGTTCGCAACCTTGATCTTCGCCATGAGAAGCCTTCCGAGCAGAAATAGCGGACGCGCCTGCCGATTACGCAGTGGCACGGATGTCTGGCTGTAGCATGACCGGCGCGTCGAGAACAGTCCGGCCAAGGGGCTAATTTGAGGAGACGCTTACGTAAACGGAAATATGGATTCCGCCGTCCAATGGCGAGGTTAGGCCGGAAAATATATGGCAGCATCGGTTCTCATCAGCAAAATAAATTGACATATCCATAAATGCACGCAAATAGTGCGGCATGGATGACATTGACCGCAAAATCGTCGCTTGCCTCGGGCAGGATAGCCGTCGGGCGTTGGCCGACATCGGTGGAGAAGTCGGACTGTCGACCTCGGCGGTCAACGAGCGCATCCGCCGGCTGACCAGCGGCGGCGTGCTGCGGCGCTTCACCGTCGACGCCGATCCCGAGGCGCTTGGCGCCGGCGTGCTGGCCTTCGTGTTTGTCGGTCTGGCCCCGGATGCCGAGGAGGCGGTGTTTCGCGCCGTGGCGGCCGATCACCCCGACATCGTCGAGTGCCACCACGTCACCGGGGCCTGGAACTATCTCGTCAAGGTGCGGGTGGGCTCGCTCGCCGGCGTCGAAGCCTTTCTCGATGCCTTCAAGCAACGGCGACTGATCGCCCGCTCGGAAACGATGATCGCCCTGTCGACGGTGGTCGACGCTCCCTTCGTCCCAAGGAGGCCGCGCCCATGAGCCTTGTCGCCTACGCCATCAAGGGCGTTGCCCTTGGCCTGGCCATCGCCGCGCCGCTTGGCCCCATCGGCACGCTGTGCATCAACCGGACGCTGCAGCGCGGCTTCTGGGCCGGGGTGGCCGGCGGCCTCGGCACGGCGTTCGCCGACAGTCTCTATGCCGGGCTGGCGGCGGCCGGCTTTGCCGCTTTCTCGGCGTGGCTCGCCGACATCGACGCGCCGCTGCGGCTGTTCGGCGGCCTTGCCATGCTGTGGCTCGGCTGGCGGTCGATGCGGCCGCAACGGCCGCGCCCGGCGGCCGAAATCGGGGCGCGCGATCTCCTTGGCACGGTGGCCGCCACCTTCCTGCTGACCATCGCCAACCCGGCCACCATCCTGTCGTTCGCCATCTTCTTCGCCGGGCTGGGCCTTGCCGATACGGAGGATGGGCTGGCGCGGCTCGTGGTGGTGGTGGGCGTGTTCCTCGGTTCGCTCGTCTGGTGGGGCATTCTCGCCGGCACCGTCGCCTATGTTCGCCATCGTCTGCCGCCGCGATTCATATTATGGATTGGCCGCGGCTCGGGCGCTGTGATCATGGCCTTCGGCATTCTGGCCGTCATCTCGCTGGCCTGGCGCTGAGGCCGGCAGCGTGGCGCGGGACGGTGACCCCGGTCGGGAGAACGGATGATGCTGAGGACATTGGCTTTCGCTCTGGTGATGGCGGCAACGCCCGCGCTCGCTGCCGACGCGGTGGCGCCGGTCAAGGCGGTCATGGATCTGACGCTGGCCAACTGGGCTTCGGAGACCGGGGACGGTGGCGGCGACTATTTCGACGATACCCACATCAAGGTCTTCTCCAAGTCGTTCCGGACGCTGTACGGCAAGGTGGAAAAACACATGGCGGAGGTCGGCGACGCCGATAGCGCCGGCGTGTTCGACTACGACCCCATCCAGGGCGGCCAGGATGGTTGCCCGATCACCGACCTCAAGATCGGCCAGCCGACGGCCGGCAAGGGCGGAGTGACCGAGGTCGCCGTCACCTTCAAGCCCTATTCCTGCTTCGACGGCGAGACCAAGGAATCGGTCGCCCACCTGACGTTCAAGGTGGTGGACGAGGGCGGCAAGGCCGTGATCGACGACGTGGTGCGCAAGGAGTTTTTCGGCAGCGCGCCGTCGCTGGTGCAGGAACTGCAGGACGCTTTGGCCAACTGAGGCGAGCGGCGGCGCGGAAAGCCGGACACGCAGATTCGGCTTTTCGCCCTATGCCCCTGGCATCAAATGTCATTTTGAACAGGATCTCAGCCGCGCCGCGCGAGGTGCTGATCCGCTGATGTTGATCTACTGATTCAGATTCGGCTCCGGTCGCCAGCCGGTTGTTTTTCCTGGGCGCGCATGGCCCGGACGCAGGCGTCGACGAAGACGCGCAGCTTGGGCTGCACCCGGCTCGAGCGGGGGTAGTAAACGTAGAGGGCGTCGCGGGCGGGCGCGTAGCTTTCGAGGCAGGTCTCAAGCCGGCCGGCCGCGAGGTCGCTGGCGACATGCAGCGTCGAGACGTAGGTGATGCCGAGGCCGGCCAGCGCCATGGCGCGCAACAGCGTCGTGTCGTCGGTGGTCAGCACGCCGGGAGGCTCGATGGCGACGGCGGCGCCGTCGCGCTCGAACTCCCAGCGGTAGAGGTCGCCCGAATCAGGCAGGCGAAAGCGCAGGCAGGTGTGGTGGGCAAGGTCCTCCGGGCGCGCCGGCTTGCCGTGGGCGGCGTAATAGGCTGGCGCGGCGGCCACCCCCCAGGTGAACGGCGGCGTGACGCGCACCGTCAGCATGTCCTGATCGATGAACTCGCCGATGCGGATGCCGGCATCGAAGCCGCCGCCGACCAGATCGACGGTCTTGGTGTCGGTGACGATGTCGACGCGGATGTCGGGATAGGCGGCGAGAAAGCCCGGCAGCACCGGCGCCAGCACTTCGCGTACGGCGATGCGGTGGACGAGCAGGCGCAGCGTGCCGGACGGTCGTTCGCTGAGGTTGGCAAGATTGGCGAAGGCGGTGCTGATCGCCTCGGTGGCCGGACGGATGTCGGCGAGCAGGCGCTCGCCGGCCTCGGTCAGTGCCACGCGGCGGGTGGTGCGATGGAACAGCGGCAGGCCGAGACGGCGCTCCAGCGTCTGGACCGCCTGGCTGACGGCGCCGGGCGTGACGCCGAGCTCGTGGGCGGCGGCGCGGAACGAGCCGCGGCGGACGACCGTGAGAAACTCGCTGACGCCGTCAAACTGGTCGGTGCGGGCCATGGCTGGTACTCGATAGACGGGTGAATGCCGGTGCGCAGCTCGTATATCACGGCTGATTATATAGTTGAACTCAATAGACTGTCGCCCTGGCGGCCGCTAGCGCCGCTACGATCGAGGTTCTATCTCGGTACGGCGAAGGGAGCGTTGCGCTCCCTCGCAGCTCATTTCGAGGCGGTCGCCGTCCGTGGCGGCCGCCGGATCATCGTTCCTCGCAATCAAGGTGATGGTATGCGCTACAACACTCTCGGCGGCACCGGTCTCGTGGTGTCTGAAATCTGCCTGGGCACCATGACGTTCGGCGGCAAGGGCTTCTGGACGGCCATCGGCACACTCGATCAGGGCGTCGCCGACCGCATCGTCGCCGGGGCCCTCGATCAGGGGGTCAACTTCATCGACACCGCCGACGTCTATTCCGAAGGCTTGTCGGAGGAGATCACCGGCAAGGCCATGCGCGCCTCCGGCCGGGCCCGCTCCGATATCGTGCTGGCCACCAAGGTGCTCGGCACCGTCGGCACGGGCGTCAACGATCGCGGCGCCTCGCGCGGTCACATCATGGACGGCGTCAAGGCCAGCCTGAAGCGCCTCGGCACCGACTACATCGACCTCTACCAGATCCACGGCGTCGACCCGGTGACGCCGATCGAGGAGACGGTGCGGGCGCTCGACGATCTGGTGCGCGAGGGCCTCGTCCGCTACGTCGGCGTTTCCAACTGGTCGGCCTGGAAGATCATGAAGGCGCTCGGCATCGCCGACCGCCTTGGCCTTGACCGCCTTGCCAGCCTGCAGGCCTACTACACCATTGCCGGTCGCGACCTCGAACGGGAGATCGCGCCGCTGCTGCTGGCGGAGAAGGTCGGGCTGATGGTGTGGAGCCCGCTGGCCGGCGGTCTGCTGTCGGGCAAGTACAGCCGCGATGGCGCTGGCGAAGGCCGCCGCGCCAGCTTCGACTTCCCGCCGGTCAACAAGGAACGGGCGTTCGACGTCATCGACGTCATGGCCGAGATCGGCCGGGCGCACGGCGTGTCGGTGGCCCGCGTGGCGCTGGCCTACGTGCTGCACAAGCCGTTCGTGTCGTCGGTGATCATCGGCGCCAAGTCGGTGGAGCAGCTCGACGACAACATCGCCGCCAGCGACCTGACGTTCACGGCCGAGGAGATGGCCCGTCTCGACGCCGTGTCGGCGCTGCCGGCCGAATACCCCGGCTGGATGCTGGAACGCCAGGGGGCCGAGCGGGCGGCCAGCGTCGCCAAGCGGCGCTAAGCCCGTCCCGTGCCCCAGAACGCGGCGGGCGCCGTCGCGTTCTGGGGCGGGCGGCACGATTTTGGCCGCCGCGGTCTTTTCCTCGCCCGCCGGATATGTCAAACCCGCGCCAAATCGGGTAGGGCGAGATCATGTCGGATGAAAACGCGGCCGCAAGCGGCCCGGCCATCATTCTTTGCGAACCGCAAATGGGCGAGAACATCGGCGCTGCCGCCCGTGCCATGGCCAACTTCGGGCTGTCCGATCTCCGGATCGTCGCCCCCCGCGACGGCTGGCCCAACGAGAAGGCCGACGCCAACGCTGCCAAGGCCCTGCACATCATCAAGGCGGCGCGCGTCTTCGACCGCGTCGAGGATGCGGTGGCCGATCTCTCCTTCGTCTACGCCACCACGGCGCGCGATCGCGACGTCACCAAGGCGGTGCGCGGTCCGGTGCACGCCGCCCGCCATATCCACGCCCTCGAGGCCGCCGGCGCTCGCGCCGGTCTGCTGTTCGGGCGCGAGCGCTGGGGCCTCAACAACGACGAGGTGGCGCTGGCCGACGAGATCCTGACGCTGCCGGTGGTGCCGGAGTACGCTTCCCTCAACATCGCCCAGGCGGTGCTGGTGGTGGCCTACGAATGGCGCAAGGCCGGCTTCGACGATCCGGACGCCGCCATTCCCTTCACCATGTCGGACCGGTCGCCGCCGGCCAGCAAGGACGAGGTGCTGCACCTGTTCGAGCATCTCGAAGGGGTGCTGGACGAACGGCACTTCTTCTGGCCGCCGGAGAAGCGGCCGGTGATGATCCACAACCTCCGGGCCATCTTCCAGCGCCAGCAGCTGACCAAGCAGGAAGTGCGGACGCTGCGCGGCATCATCACCGCGCTCGACGGCAAGAACTTCCGCCGCCAGAAGCCGACGGACGCGGACAACGGTCCGGCCTGACGCCGGTGCCGAAGTTGACACAATCGGCGGGCAGGGTGACGGCCGTTTGAAATGAAAGGGGCTTGGCGTCGTGCGGACGCGGGCCGGGGGCGACATGCGGATTGTGGTGTTCGACAGCGGCGTCGGCGGGCTCTCGGTGGCCCGCGAGATCATGAAGGCGCTGCCTGGCGTCGGCATCGACTATCTCGGCGATTCCGCCGTCTTTCCCTATGGCGAACTGGACCCGGACGTCCTGGTCCGGCGCGTCGTCGGCTTGATGGACGTGGTGCTGCCCGAGCTCGATCCGGCGGCGCTGGTGGTGGCCTGCAACACCGCCTCGACGCTGGTGCTGCCGCCGCTGCGGGCGCGATTCGCGTTGCCGGTGGTCGGCACGGTGCCGGCGATCAAGCCGGCGGCCGAGCGCTCGCTGTCGCGTCTCGTTTCGGTGCTGGCCACGCCGGGTACCGTCAAACGCGACTACACCTACGACCTCATCGCCAAATATGGCGGTGACTGCGCCTTCACGCTGGTCGGCTCGCACAAGCTCGCCGCCCTGGCCGAACGGGCCATGGCCGGTGGCGAGGTGTCGGATGGCGCCATCTTCGCCGAAATCGAGCCATGTTTCGTCAAGGCCGAGGATGGGAGACGCACCGATTCCATCGTGCTGGCCTGCACCCACTATCCGCTGCTGCTCGAGCGTCTGCGGGCGCTGGCGCCCTGGCCGGTCGAATGGATCGATCCGGCGCCGGCCATTGCCCGCCGGGTCAGGACGGTGACAGCGGGGCGAGGCGAGGCGACCCTCGGTGCGCCCGTGCATCGTTTCCGCTCGACCGGCCCAGTGCCGCCGCACCGGTTGACGGCGGCCTTCGGCTTCAGTGAGGCGTCGCAGCTTTGCCTATGAGGCGGCTGATGCGGCCGTCGGGAGCCAGCTTGGCGACGCGCTTGGCGGATGCCAGCTCGCGCGAGAAGGCGTCGAGCGTGTCGATGGTGGCGCCGATGGGCAGCTGCAGCACAGCAGCCGAGCAGGTCATCAGCGGGTAGATTTGCGACTGACCGTTGCGGTCATCGGCGATCAGGAAGCCGTTATCGCGATCGGCGGCCTCGTAGAGGCTTTCGATCTCGTGACAGAAGTCGTCGAGAATGTTGTCGACGCTGGCCTCGATGTCGGCGGGATCGGCACCGAGGAAGGCGGCGAAGAAGTCGTCGCCGCCGATGTGACCGAGGAAGCCGCCGAAGCGGGCGAAGTGCCGGCGCATGATGTCGGCGAACAGCATGATGGCCCGGTCGCCGAGGCGGAAACCGTAGGTATCGTTGAATGGCTTGAAGTGGTTGAAGTCGAAGTAGCAGCAGACGCGCCGCGCGGCCGTCTGGCCGCACAGCCACATGATGTGGGCGTTGATGGTGGCGTTGCCGGGCAGGTGGCTCAACGGGTTCTGATCGCGCGCCTGCCGCACGCGGCGTTCGGCGATGAGGTTGGTGAGGCCGCAGGGCGTGACATAACCGGCGTAGAGATCGCCGGAGGTGACGAGCACGCCATCGGTGCAGCCGACCGAGCGCTCGACCAGCTCCTCGCAGGAGCGTGCGCCATCGATGGTCGGTACGGCGGTCACAAGTTCGGCCACGGCAAGCGGCGAGGCGCCGCTGGCGTAGCTGCGGTAGAAGGCGCTGCGGAACGACCGTTCGGTGATGAGGCCGAGGGGGCGACCGGCATCGTCGATGACGGGAATGGCCGTCAGGTCGGGATTGTCGGCAAAGCGCTGATACAGCTGATCGATCGGCGTGGTGAGCGTGACTGTCTCTTCGTGGAAGCGACCGAGTTCGGACACGGTGCGGACCCGGTCGTCGTTGACGGCGATGCCGCCGGAGGGCAACAGGTAGACCGAGGGCACGTCGGTGAGATCGCGCAGCGGCCGGGCGATGTACCAGCCCTGAATGAGGTCGCAGCCGACATCGCGGCAGGTGCGGAACTCCTCCTCGGTCTCGACGCCTTCGGCGACGACACGCGCGCCCAGCACGTGGGCGAGTTCGACGATGGTGGTGAGGAACAGGCGCTTGCGCGGCGCGTTGGCGACGCCATCGACGTAGAAGCGATCGACCTTGACGATTTCGGGCGAAGCGTCGTGCAGCAGCTTCAGTTCGGAGAAGCCGCGGCCGAAGTCGTCGAGGGCGATGTGCAGGCCGGCGCGGCGCATGCGCGCCACGAGGTCGATGGAGGCGCCGGCATACTTTTCCGACAGCTCGATGACCACCCGGTCCGGCGGCACGCCGAGGCGATTGGCGGTGTCGGCGATGGTCTCGGGGGTGAAATCGGCCGAGGCGAAGACGCGGTTGTCGATGTTGAGGAAAATCTTGCGATCGCTGCCGCCCGGCAGACGGCGGAAGGTGGCGAGCGCCATCTGGTGCAGCGTCTGTTCGACCGCCCAGAGGCGGCCTTCGGCGTGGGCCGTGTCGAAGAAGGTCTCGATCGAACCGTAGCCGGCAATATCGGTGCCACGCAGTAGTGCTTCGTAGGCGAAGACCGCGCCGGAATGGGCGTCGACGATCGGCTGCAGAGCGTAGGCCAGAGATGAGGGCAGCTCGGCCTGCTTGGCGTCGAGAGCGGCCTCGGGAAGTCGTACCTTGGTCCTATGCATCCTCTTCCCACAGGCCGGACTGTTCTTGGATAGTGCCGCGGGCACAGGCGATGAGTCCCAATTGGCCACCAGTGGGTTGAAAGACTGTTAATTGTCATGTGGCAATTGAATCTTTGCGTCGCTTCATCCACCGTTGCGGCGGTGGCGCTACGGCCCGGCGTTGGCGGAAAACGGCGCCAGCCAGCGTTTGAGCGCCGGAAAGCCGGCAAATGGCCCGATTGGGTTTGACATCGGCGCCCGGCTCCACTATTGACCGCTCGACTGCGCGGGTTCGTCGGCAACGGCGGGCCGGTGTTGTCGTTCACGTGTCCCGTGGGTGGAAGGCTGCGCGCCAACTGCCCTGTCGGTTTCCGCGATGGGCGCCTGAGGGCGACCGGATGGAGGCAGAGGAGGGTGCGTGTCCTTGTCAAGAACCAAGCCAATAAACAGGATACGCGATGTCCAAGCGCCATAGTGCCAAGTACAAGATCGACCGCCGCATGGGTGAGAACCTGTGGGGCCGCCCGAAGAGCCCTGTCAACAAGCGTGAGTACGGCCCCGGCCAGCACGGCCAGCGCCGCAAGGGCAAGACCTCCGACTACGGTCTGCAGCTCCGCGCCAAGCAGAAGCTCAAGGGCTACTACGGTGATCTCAGCGAGAAGCAGTTCTTCCGCATTTACGAGGAAGCCTCCCGTCTCAAGGGCGACACCTCCGAGGCTCTGATCGGCCTGCTCGAGACGCGCCTTGACGCCGTTGTCTACCGCGCCAAGTTCGTGCCGACGCCGTTCGCCGCCCGCCAGTTCGTCAACCATGGCCACGTCATGGTCAACGGCAAGAAGGTCAACATCGGCTCGTACCGCTGCAAGGTCGGCGACGTGATCGAAGTTCGCCAGAAGTCGAAGGAAATGGCCCTGGTGCTCGAGTCCGTCGAGCTCGCCGAGCGCGACGTTCCCGACTACATCGAAGTCGATTCGGCCAAGAAGGTCGCCAAGCTGGTCCGTGTGCCGGCCCTGGCCGACGTTCCCTACGCCGTCAAGATGGAGCCGAACCTGGTCGTCGAATACTATTCGCGCTGATCGGTTTCGCCGTCACGTTTCTGGAAGGCCGTCCCGTTGGTTCGGGGCGGCCTTTCGCTTTTGTGGGGTCGGGTCCCGTCAGGGACGGGCGGAACCGATGCCAACGGGAAGGGCCGGGCTTGCCGCCGCGCGCGGGGCGGTGATCGCCGGCTGGCGGCAATAGTCGAGCGTCGCCGCGAAGGCCCATTGAGCGACAAGGCCGCCGGCGATCAGCAGCGCATCCTGACCGAGGCCGCCGGGGTGGACGTCCTTGGTGGCCTGGGCCACGATGGCGCAGACGGTGCTGAAGGCGAACACCGGCAGGCTGTGGCGGCCGATGACGCGCACGGGGCTGGCGATGTCGGACGACGCCAGGGTACGGACGAGGCTGGTGACCGACAGCAGATAGACCAGGGCCAGGAAGTGCAGCAAACGCGGCACCGACACGTAGGTCTTGTCGAGGGCGACAAGGATAGAGGGCACGCCGCTGTCCGACAGGTGGGCGATGAGGCCCTGCATGCTCTGGTTCAGCGCCGGATGCCTGACCCAGAAGCCGCAGAAGACGATCCAAGCCAGCGCCAAAGCCACCAGCCAGGGCTGGACAGGGACGACGCGCTTGCCCTGGCGTAGCGCCAGGCCGGTGACGATGCCCAGCGTGAAAACCAGTTGCCAGGCGAACGGGTTGAACAGCCAGCCGCCGCTCTGGGGATAATTGGGCAGATTGACCTGCCACAGGGCCGTCACCGCCCACAGCGTCACCGACCCGGCGAGCAGACGCAACGGCGCCAGCTGGCCGAGGCGCACGGCGAACGGCGCCGCCAGCATCAGCACCGTGTAGAGCGGCAGGATGTTGACGTAGCCGAACTGATGGCCGAGCGTGGCGATGCCGAAGATGACCGGATAGGGCTTGTCACGGAGCAGGCTGAACGAGTTGTCGCGCAGCACTTCGTCGGCACCGAGGAAGACAACCGCCCCGGCGACGACGGCGATGGCCCACACCGATGTGAGAAGGTGGACGAGATAAAGTTGCCAGGACCGCGTCAAACCCTTGTAGATTGCCGCCAGACCCAAGCCATTTTCCAGTTTTGCACCATAGGCAAGCGCAACGGCGCAGCCTGACATGAAAACAAAACCCTCAGCCGCATCAGAAAGACCGAAGTTCCTGGAGGTGAAGTTCTCGAACATCGTGCCAGGAACATGGTTCACATAGATCATCAGCAGGCAAAGGCCTCTGAAAAAGTCGAGCCTGTGATCTCGGAAGCTTGGCCTGGTCTGGGTAAGGCTGGCGTTCATTGCTCTCGTCATTGCTGTTGGCGCCGATTCTGTCGGGCAATGACCATAGCATAGCCTGGCAGGCGTGCTTGTACACGCCTGCGTGCAGCTCGCGGGGCAGTGGCGGGCGTCAGGCCGCGAAGGCGGCGTCGCGCACGTCCAGTGGATAGCGGCCGGTGCAGCCTTCCACGGCCGTGTTGGAGAAGACGAGGAGGGTCGCTTGCCGGGCGGGGTCGACGTACCATTGATGGCCGTAGACTCCACCCCAGTTCCACCCTCCGGCGCTCATCGTCGTTGCCGCCGCCACCGGGTCCTCGATCACCGACCAGCCATGCGAGAAGCCGTAGCCGGGCATGCCGGTGTCAAGGCCGGCGGTGTGGCTATCGGTCAGCAGCGGCATGGTGGCTGGCGACAGCAGCGGCGCCCCGCCACACCGCAGCGTTTCGATGAAGGTGAAGAAATCTTCCGCCGAGCCGATCATGCCGGCGCCGCCCGAGGGGAAGGCGTTGCGGTCGAAGGCGCGCGAGGGCGAAAAGACGATCGAGCTGCCGTCGGGATTGAAGATGCGTTCGGGATCGGCCATCGGGTGCGGCGGTGTGCCGTCGGCGTAGGCGACCGACAGCCGGGTGGGGTCGGCGGGCCAGAAGCCGGTGTCGCCGAGGCCGAGCGGGGCCAGAACGCGCTCGGCAACGATACTGGGCAGGCTCTTGCCTTCAATGGCTTCCATCACGCCGCCGAGCACGTCGATGGCGAGGGAGTAGGCCCAGCCGGTGCCGGGCGCGAAGGCCAGCGGCACGTTGGCGATGCGGTCAATATTCTCGGCGAGCGTCAGGTGCGAGCGATCGATGCCGCCGGACGGTGGCTGGTCGAGGGGGACGGTGAGGCCGAGATCGTAAGTCAGGCCCGACGTGTGCGTCAGCAATTGAGCGATGGTGATGGTCGGTGCGCGGCCGTCGGCAAGGCGCGGGCGAAAGGTCGGCAGGTAGTCGGTCACCGCGGCGTCGAGCTTGAGGCGGCCGGCTTCCATCAGCGTCAGCGCCGTCACGGCGACATAGGGCTTGGTGACCGACGACAGGCGGAACAGCGTGCGCGGCGCCATGACGCGACCGCCTTCGCGGTCGAGGAAGCCGGCGGCGCGGGCGTAGACGACTTCGCCCCCCAGGCTGAAAATGACGTTGGTACCGACGATCTTGTCACCGACATAGCGGTCGATGACGGCGTCGAGGCGGCGCGTTGCCGAGGACATGGCACAATCCGATTCAGTTGTTGGTGACCGAGAGTGGCACGCGGCCACCCCGACCGGCAAGCCGGGCCGAAGCGCTTGATCGCTTCGTGACCGGCCGAGGCTTAACTGACCGGCAAGACCGCTGGTGTCAGCATGGCGCTGAAGCGCGGGCCGTTGTCGCCCGTGGGGAGGATGCCATGCGCTGGCTGATTGCCGTGATGCTGGCCGTGTCGATGGCGTCACCGTCGCAGGCGGCGACGGTGACGTTCCGTTCGACCGTCGCCGATTTCCACAATCCCGAGCGCGGCTTCTGGCGCCAGCCCAACAGCGACTTTCTCGCCGCCACCCCGGACGAGCTCGACGATACGGCTCGCTATGGCACGCTCGCCCACGCCATGGTGCGGCTCGACGACTACCGCCATGCCGATCTGCCGCCGTCGCTACTCGATCGGCTGGCCGGCCAGATGGCGCTGGCGCGCACCAAGGGGCTGAAGCTGATCCTGCGCTTTGCCTACAACGATGGCCTCACCGACGGTGTCGGCCTCGACGCGCCGCTTGCCCAGGTGCTGCGCCACATCGCCGCCCTCAAGCCGGTGGTGGCGGCCAACGCCGATGTGGTGTTCGTCTGGCAGATGGGGTTCATCGGCGCCTGGGGCGAGGGGCATACATCTTCGAACCATCTGACCAGTCGGGCGGCGGAAAAACGCATTGGCGACGCGCTGCTCGACGCCCTGCCGGCCGGGCGGCAGTTGCAATGGCGGACGCCGGCCCAGATCAGTCTCTGGTATCCGACCGTGGCGGCGATCCCGGCAGCGCCCCGCATTGGCCTGTTCAATGATTGCTTCCTGGCCAGCACTACCGACTGGGGCACGTATGCCGATGATGCCAGCCAGCGCGCCGCCCAGAAGCACTACGTGGCCAGGCTGACGGCCGCGGCGCCGTTCGGCGGCGAGACGTGCTTTTTCGACGCCAGCACGGTTGGCGCCCGCACCAGCTGCGCCGACATCCTGAGCGAGGGGCGGCGCTTTCATCTGAGCTATCTCGGGCGCGACTGGTATCAGGGCTTCATCGATGCGTGGCGGGCCGGTGGCTGCCTCGACGACGTCAGCCGGTCGATGGGCTATCGGCTGCAGCTGTCGGCGGCGTCGGCTTCGGTGCGTGTGGCGCGCGGCGGCACGGCAACGGTGAGGCTGTCGCTCCGGAACGTCGGCTGGGCGGCGCCGGTCAATCGCCGGCCGCTGTTGCTGCGCCTGCGCGACAGCGGCGGGCAGTTGGTGACAACGGTGACGGGCGCGGATCTCCGAACGCTGGGACCGGGGACCAGCCGCAGCTTCGGTTTTGCCCTGACGGTGCCCTCAACCCTGGCCGTTGGCCGCTACCAGTTGTGGGCGGCGGCGCCGGATGTCGACGCCCGCCTGGCTGGCAATCCGGCCTACGCCATCCGCTTCGCCAACGCTGCCCGCAGCGTCGGTGGTCTCAGACAGGCGTGGAACGGCAAGACCGGCGAGTTCTCGCTCGGGCTTGCCCTCGATGTGCGGTAGTCGGACCGCGAGGCTGGATTACTCGGCCGCTTCGCGGACGGCGATGCCGGCGGCCTTGATGTGCGCCTGCAGCTCGCCGGCCTGGAACATCTCGCGGACGATGTCGCAACCGCCGACGAACTCGCCCTTGACGTAGAGCTGGGGCAGCGTCGGCCAGTTGGAATAGACCTTGATGCCTTCGCGCAGTTCGGGGTTGTCGAGCACGTTGATGCCCTTGAACTCGACGCCGAGGTAGCCGAGGATCTGCACCACCTGGCCGGAGAAGCCGCACATCGGAAAGTCCGGCGTACCCTTCATGAACAGGACAATGTCGTTGGTCTTCACTTCGTTGTCGATCACGGCCTTGATGTCGGTCATCGTTTCCTCGTCATCCGGAGGTCAAGGCTCCGGCGTTCGCGTCGTTGTCCGGTGGGGCGCCAGGGGCGGCCCCAACCACGGCTCTACGTACATATACTGGATCGATCCGAAAAGTGGAATCACCAAATCCGGATGACAGCCTTTCGGTAGCGGCGGAGCGAGGGGGTCAGGGCGTCTGGGTCTGCAGCGCCAAGGCGTGCAGCTCGCCGCCCATCTTGCCCTGCAGCGCGGCGTAGACCAACTGGTGCTGCTTGAGCCGCGTCAGGCCGCGGAAGGCCTCGGAAATGACGGTGGCCGAATAGTGATCGCCGTCGCCGGCGAGATCGCGGATTTCAACCTGCGCGTCGGGCAACGCCGCCTTGATCATTGCCTCGATATCGCTTGCCTGCATGGCCATGTCGACAACTCCCGCCTTGCGCTCTTCAACCGGGCGCGAGACGCTCGGTTGCCGGTTTTCAGTTGCTGCCGCTCAGGCGGCCTTGCCGGCCATGAAGGCCGGGAACCAGTTGTCGAAGGCGGCCTTGAGGTCGCTGACCGCCACGGCGCCAGCGGCGCCGAAGTCGAGCTTGTCGCCGCCGACGGTGCCGAGGCGGACGACCGGAACGCCGGCAGCCTTCGCCTCCGCCGCCACCTTGTCGGCTTCGCCGGCGGGCAGGGCGATGACGTAGCGGGCCTGATCCTCGGCAAAGGCGGCGACGTGGGCCGGGCCGGCACCGAGGTCGATGGTGGCGCCGCGCTGGCCGGCCATGGCCATTTCGGCCAGGGCGAGCGCGATGCCGCCGTCGGACACGTCGTGGCAGGTGACGAGGCGCTTGGCCACGATCAGGCCGCGGACGAAGTCGCCATTGCGCTTCTCGATGGCGAGATCGACGACCGGCGGCAGCCCCTCCTCGCGGCCGAACAGCTCGGCGAGGTAGATCGACTGGCCGAGATGCTGGCCGTGACCGCCGACCAGCAGGATGGTCTCGCCGTCGGCCTTGAAGGCGACGGTGGCCATGGCGGTGACGTCCGGCATCAGGCCGACCCCGACGATGGTCGGGGAGGGCAGGATGCCTTCGCCGTTGGTCTCGTTGTAGAGCGAGACGTTGCCGGAGACGATCGGGTAGTCGAAGGCGATGCAGGCTTCGGCCATGCCCTTGAGGGCGCGGACGAACTGACCCATGATCTCCGGCTTTTCCGGATTGCCGAAATTGAGATTGTCGGTGATGGCGATCGGGCTGGCGCCGACGGCGGTGATGTTGCGCCAGCTCTCGGCCACCGCTTGCTTGCCGCCCTCGTAGGGGTCGGCCTCGCAGTAGCGCGGCGTCACGTCGGCCGACATGGCGAGCGCCTTGTTCGTACCCTCGACGCGGACGACACCGGCGTCACCGCCCGGCACCTGCGCCGAGTTGCCCTGGACGAGGCAGTCGTACTGTTCGTAGACCCAGGCACGCGAGCTCATGTCGGGGCTGCCGACGATCTTGACCAGCGCCTCGGCGACGTTGTTGACGGCCGGGATGGTGCTCTCGTCGATGGCCGGTGCCTTCTTCGGCTCGACCCAGGGGCGATCGTATTCGGGCGCCTGATCGCCGAGTTCCTTGATCGGCAGGTCGGCCACTTCCTGACCCTTCCAGATGATGCGGAAGCGCAGGTCGTCGGTGGTGACGCCGCAGACGGCGAAATCGAGCTCCCACTTGCGGAAGACGGCCTCGGCCTCCTTCTCGCGCGAGGGCTCGAGCACCATCAGCATGCGTTCCTGGCTTTCCGACAGCATCATTTCGTAGGGCGTCATGTCGGTTTCGCGCTGCGGCACCTTGTCGAGGTCGAGGCGGATGCCAAGGTTGCCCTTGGCGCCCATTTCGACGGCCGAACAGGTGAGGCCGGCGGCGCCCATGTCCTGAATGGCGATGACGGCGCCGGTCTGCATCAGCTCGAGGCAGGCCTCCAGCAGGCGCTTTTCGGTGAACGGGTCGCCGACCTGCACCGTCGGACGCTTCTCCTCGATGGTATCGTCGAACTCGGCCGAGGCCATGGTGGCGCCACCGACGCCGTCGCGGCCGGTCTTGGCGCCGAGGTAGACGACGGGCAGGCCGACGCCCTTGGCTTCGGAGAGGAAGATGCCGTCGGCCTTGGCGATGCCCAGGGCGAAAGCGTTGACGAGGCAGTTGCCGTTGTAGCGGGCGTGGAAGCGCACTTCGCCGCCCACCGTCGGCACGCCGAACGAGTTGCCGTAGCCGCCGACACCGGCGACGACGCCAGCCACCAGATGGCGGGTCTTGGCATGCTCGGGCTCGCCGAACGACAGCGAGTTCATGGCGGCGATCGGCCGGGCGCCCATGGTGAAGACGTCGCGCAGAATGCCGCCGACGCCGGTGGTGGCGCCCTGGTAGGGTTCGATGTAGGACGGGTGGTTGTGGCTTTCCATCTTGAAGACGGCGACGTCGCCGTCGCCGATGTCGATGACGCCGGCGTTCTCGCCCGGTCCGATGATGACCTTGTCGCCCTTGGTGGGCAGCGTCTTCAGCCACTTCTTCGATGATTTGTACGAGCAGTGCTCGTTCCACATGGCCGAGAAGATGCCAAGCTCGGTCATGGTCGGTGTGCGGCCGATCAGGCCGAGGATGCGCTCGTACTCATCGGGCTTGAGCCCATGGCGAGCGATGAGGTCGGGCGTGATTTCGACGATGTTCTGGAACACGGGCAATCCCCTCGGCGGCGGCTGAGCTATCGTCGCAGGGGATAGACCGGATGCCCCGGAATCGCAAGGAAGACTGGCGGAAAAATCGCATCCCGCACAATCTTTGACCGGCAGGAGCGATGGTCGGCGGGCTGACGCCGGGGGCGATCAGCCGGCCACCTTGGTGTTGACGATCTTGATGGTCTCGACCGATGGCTGGGCCGGCACGACGCGCGGGGTCGGCGAGGGCGTCGGGGCGGTCGGCGCGGCGGGCCGGGTTTCGCCGACGGCGACGCGCTGGACGTACAGCGTCTCGAGGGCGCAGAAGTCGCGGATGAACTCGAACAGGCCGCGCGCCGACATCAGCGTCGGGTTGACGTCGACGGTGGGGCAGTAGCGCAGGTACAGGCGCTCGGCGTCGATGGTATGGCCGGCGTAGCCGACAGCCCAGCCTTCGAACTCGCGTCTGACGATTTCCTCGATGCTCAGGACGGTGAGCCCTTCATGACGGGGATCGACGAACAGCGTCGCCAGATGCCGCGACACCTGCTCGCGAGAGCCTTCCATGACCTGCATGAAGAACTTTTCGTTGAAGACAAGCCCACCGGTCAGACCGGAGACGGGACTGTACTCGCTGCAAGACTGAAGCAAGCCGCGGATCATTCCAGCGGATTCGCCGATCTTGAGGTTGGTACGGCTGTAAAACACCAAGCGAGAGAGTGTCATGATATCGTCCTGCCTCTGAGGGCGTATGTGACGCTCAACGGTTATAGGTTGCAATGGCTTAAATAAGTATTTCCGACCGCAGCGCAGTAAATGGCTGTCCTTTCGGAATTCCATGGTAAATTTTGCTTAAGCGCACTGGCAGTTTTCTACAGGGGCCTACCAATTCGGAAAGATCGCTCGTCCAGGTAGAAGTGCCGATATCTGGCGCTCAGGGCCAACTCTACTGGCGCCGCTGGCTGTCGTTCCGTCCCCCCGCCTCAGGGCGTGGTGAACGGTGGCTCGGGATAATATTCCATGCCCTTTTGCACGGCGCGGGCGGCGGCGGGGCCGAACAGCCGGCCGATCAGCGTCAGCGCCATGTCGATGCCGGCCGATACGCCGGCCGCCGTGATGAGGTTGCCGTCCTCGACGACGCGGGCGTCGCGGACGATCGTTGCTTCGGGGGCGTGGGCGGCGAGGAAATCCATGGCCGCCCAATGGGTGGTGGCGCGGCGATGACCGATGAGGCCGGCGGCGCCGAGCAGCGCCGAACCGGTGCATACCGAGGTGATCCAGCTGGCCGAACGGCCGCGATCGGCGATGAAGCGGACGAGCGCGGCGTCGTGCACGCCGGTTCGCGTGCCCTGGCCGCCGGGAACGACGATGATATCGAGAGGAAGGTCGTCGGCAAAGCTGACCTGCGGCAGCACGCGCAAGCCCTTGGCACAGGTGATGGGGGTGAGCGTGGCGGCGACGAGATGGGCGGCGATCGGCAACTGGCCAACCTTGCCGGCCATGGTCAGCACTTCCCAGGGGCCGACGAAATCGAGTTCCTCGACGCCATCGAACAGGATGATGCCGACCGAGAGCAGGCGTTCAGCCATGTCGTGATCCTCCGGGCGGAGCGGACGCGCCCCGCTGAGCTCCGGAGGCGCGCGTTGGCGCTCAGGCGGCGATGGCCTGGGCGACGCTTTCGAAGAGGCCGCGACCGTCGAGGCCGCCGTGCAGCGCCTCGATCAGGTTTTCCGGGTGCGGCATCATGCCGAGCACGTTGCCAGCCTTGTTGAGAATGCCGGCGATGTCGTTGATCGAGCCGTTGGGGTTGGTGCCAAGGGCGTAGCGGAAGGCGACGCGCCCTTCACCTTCGAGACGAGCCAGCGTTTCGGCATCGGCGAAATAGTTGCCGTCGTGGTGGGCGACCGGGCAGTCGATCACCTGGCCCTTGGCGTAGGCGCGGGTGAAGTCGGTGCTGTTGTTGACCACTTCGAGCTTCACCTGCTTGCAGACGAAACGCAGATGGGCGTTGCGCATCAGCGCACCCGGCAGCAGGCCGGCTTCGGTCAGGATCTGGAAGCCGTTGCAGACACCGAGGACGCGGACGCCCGCCTTGGCCTTGCGGGCAACGTCGAGCATGGCCGGCGAGCGGGCGGCGATGGCGCCGCAGCGCAGGTAGTCGCCATAGGAGAAGCCGCCGGGCAGCACGATCAGGTCGACGTCAGGCAGCGTGGCGTCCTGGTGCCAGACCACCGTCGGCAGGCTGCCGGTGACCGCGTGGAGCGCCTTGACCATGTCGTGGTCGCGGTTGGATCCGGGAAACAGGACGACGGCCGAGCGCATGGCAATGGTCTCCGAGTGGGGTCAGTAGAGCGTAAAATAGACCGCCGCGGCGGCGCAGACGATCGGTATGCCGATGAAAACGGCGGCCTTGATCATCATGAAGCGGATGATCTTGGCCGTATCGTCGCCGGGCATGACGGCTCAGCCCAGGATGTCGATGTGGTAGTTCTCGATCACCGTGTTGGCGAGCAGCTTCTCGCACATGTCGGCAACGGCGGCCTTGGCCTTGGCGACGTCGGTCTCGGCAAGCACGAGGTCGACGATCTTGCCCTGGCGAGCCGCTTCGACGCCGGCAAAACCCAGTCCTTTGAGGGCGCCTTCGATGGCCTTGCCCTGGGGGTCGAGCACGCCAGCCTTCAGCGTGATGGTGACACGGACCTTCATCGTCATCATCCTTCAAGAAAAGAATGCCGGGGAAATACCCCGGCAACTCACGATTCACAAGCCGCTTTGTTGGGTTTTTCGCCCATCCCGCCAAGGACGGGATGGGGTAGCCACAGGCGCCGACGGCGCGGCCGAGCGGATCGACCTACTTGACCAGCGTCGGGCCGGTGCCGCGCGATTGCTCGGACTCGTTGAGGATGCCGAGGCGGCGGGCCACTTCGGTATAGCTCTCGACGAGACCGCCCATGTCCTTGCGGAAGCGGTCCTTGTCCAGACGGTCGCCGGTGGCGATGTCCCACAGCCGGCAGCTGTCGGGGCTGATCTCGTCGGCGACGACGATGCGCATCATGTCGCCTTCCCACATGCGGCCGCATTCCATCTTGAAGTCGACGAGACGGATGCCGACGCCAAGGAACAGGCCGGCCAGGAAGTCGTTGACACGGATGGCCAGCGCCATGATGTCGTCGATTTCCTGCGGTGCCGCCCAGCCGAAGGCCGTGATGTGCTCTTCGGACACCATGGGGTCGCCGAGTTCGTCGGACTTGAAGTAGAACTCGATGATCGAGCGCGGCAGCTGCGTGCCTTCCTCGATGCCGAGACGGGTGGCGATCGAACCGGCGGCGACGTTGCGCACCACCACTTCGAGCGGAATGATCTCCACTTCGCGGATCAACTGCTCGCGCATGTTGAGGCGGCGGATGAAATGCGTCGGAATACCCATGTTGTTGAGATGGGTGAAGATGTATTCCGAGATTCGGTTGTTCAGGACACCCTTGCCGTCGATGATTTCGTGCTTCTTGGCATTGAACGCGGTAGCGTCATCCTTGAAGTGCTGGATCAGCGTGCCGGGCTCCGGCCCTTCGTACAAAATCTTGGCCTTACCTTCGTAGATACGCCGGCGACGGTTCATTGGGATATACCGTGGTCTGTTGATGAAATCCATGAGGCAGCGGGACTCCGGGTCCGATGACTTGTAACGACGCCCTGAGGTCGCCTCGACGCAGGGTTCGGGCAGAGCGGATGCAAGCAACGGCCCATGATGAACGGCTCTCCACTCGCGGCGTTTGCCCAAACACATATAGCGGGCCGAACTGACGTCCGCCCGCTCCTCGCCGATATGGACAGTACCTGATCGACATCAGGATAACAATCCCGCGCAAGGTCAAATTCTCGGGCGGCCATGGACGAGTCGTCGCGCGTCGTTCGCCATGTGGGGTGTCGTCATCGCCGACTCTCGTCTGAGCAAATGTCAGGGTGATGACGGTCGCCAGCCGGCGCTCGGCCGGCGAGAGCTTGCGGCGGCAATGCTTCCGCTATCGTTGGCTGTCCGTCCGAGTGCTGATGTCAGAACTGCTCAGCCAAGTAGACTGTAAGCCAAGTTGAATTATTTCTTCATGGATACCATATTGTTTCTGTAGGCCTGTTGACGTTCCCGGTCAGTCTCGGGAGGGGGTCATGTCAGCCAACTGGAGCCGCTCACTGCCGACCGCATCCGGTCTTTCAGACGATCACTACACAACCGTGTTCCGTGATCGCGAGCAGGCTTTTGAAATCCAGTTTGCCCGCGACGAAGATCTTAAGTTCCGGACCAAGGCGCGGCGCAACAAGCTGCTCGGCCTGTGGGCGGCGGAGAAGCTCGGCATGTCGGGCGATGCCGCCTCCGATTATGCCAAGGCGGTGGTGGTTGCCGATCTGGCGGCGCCCGGCCAGGGCGATGTGCTGAGCAAGGTGACCGGCGATCTTGCTGCAAAGGGCATCGCCGTGCCCGATCAGGAAATCCGTTCACTGATGGGCTCGCTGATGGTCGTGGCCGAAGCACAGGTCCGGCAAGGCGTTTGAACTGAAGCGATTATTTCCGCTCTCACTGTGGCACCGACCGGGCTTGGCGTCGGCACGGCTCCAATCCGGCATGCATGGTAATAACATTGTATATCATGCATATTTGTTGATATTTGCCCCAATATTGAATCGATAGAAGTTGTTTTATTAATTAATTTTGATCGAAATAGCGAAATTATGTGTTTTCGTTCTGGACTGAATTCGAGATTATTTCGCGCTATGGGGTAACGGAATAGCTTATTCTCGTCTATACGGTAGCGTCAACGCGTATTGGTTCGCCCATAACGAAGAGCGACGTTTTCTTGCCAACGTGGCCGGCGGCAAGGACCTCGGGCTGTGGGTGGCGGAACGGATCGACCTGCCGGCCGAAACGGCGCATGATTAGGCGGCGAGCGAGTACGGCGGCATTGCGAACTGAAGTCGGCCGCCTGAACGACTTCGCCGCTTGACATTGCGAACGGCGTGGCGTCGGTTTGTGCAACCGGCGTCGCGCCGTTCTGTCGTCCGAGGACCGACGCCGGCAGCGGCCCGGTGTCGCTTCGGGAGGAACAGGCGCCATGACCGCCTCAACGCTACGTACGGCCCTTGACGCCGACACCCCCATCAAGGCCGGCTGGCTGACGCTGCCGGAGCCGATGCTGGCCGCCACCATGGTCGCCGCCGGTTTCGAGGCGCTGGTGCTCGACCTGCAGCACGGCATGATCACGCCCAAGGACGCCATCGCCATCATCGACGCCATCATCGGCGCTGGCGGCCATGCCGTGGCGCGGGTGCCGGTGGGGTCTTTCGAGATGGCCTCGCGGCTGCTCGACTGGGGCGCCGAGGCGGTGATTGCGCCGATGATCGAGACGGCCGAGGAGGCTCGGATCTTCGCCGGCTTTGCCAAGTATCCGCCGCTCGGCACCCGCTCATGGGGACCGGTGCGGCCGCTGCGCCACGGCACGGCCGAGGCCTACCGGCTGGCGGCCAACGACCAGACGCTGGCACTGGCCATGATCGAGACGCGGGCGGCGCTCGACAATCTCGACGAGATCCTGGCAGTACCGGGCATCGACGGCGTCTACGTCGGACCGTCCGACCTGTCGATAGCCCTGTCGGGCGGCGACAGCCTCGACGTCGACCGGGCCGACAACGTGGCAGCCATCGAGCTGGTGGCGCGCCGGGCGCGGGCCGCGAGCAAGGTGGCAGCCATTTATGGCGGCTCGCCCGCCCACGTGCGGCGCTATCGCGCCCTCGGCTACGACTTCGTCAACGTGTCGCAGGACGTGGCGCTTCTGGCCGGGGCCGTGCGCAAGGCGCTGGCTGAATCAGCGGACGCCTGAGGCGGTTTTCGACCTGGCGGCGTCGGGCGATGAGACTTTGCCGTAGAGTCGTGTTTCCGCTTCAACACATTGATCTGAAATGGAAAAACATCCGGATTCGCAAGCTGTGAATCCGGACGCGTCGTTCAGATGCGCTTGAGCAGCGTGGCAAAGCGCGTCAGGCCCTCCGGCCACGGTCCATAGCCGGCGGCGTCGTTGATGTGACCGGCAAAACCGGCGTCGAGGAAATCGGCGCCCCAGGCGGCGGCGAACTCGTCGGCACGTTCGAAGGCGCAATAGGGATCGTCGCGGCTGGCCACCAGCATCGAGGGGAAGGGCAGCGGGTCGGTGGTAAGGCCGCGGAAGCTTTCGAGCTCGGGGGCGACGCCCGGCCGGTCGACGTCGGGCAGACCGACGAGGAAGGCGGCCCGGACCGCCCGGCCGACGTAGGGGGCGGCGTGGATGGCGGTGACGACGCCGAGGGAGTGGGCCACCAGCACCACCGGGCGAGTGGCCTTGCCGACGGCCAGCCCCAGCGCCGACACCCAGGCGTCGCGCTCGGGGCGGACCCAATCCTTCTGCTCGACGCGGCGGGCGGTCGGCAGTCGGCTCTGCCAGCGGCTTTGCCAGTGGTCAGGGCCGGAGTTGTGCCAGCCGGGAACGATGAGGATGTCGCATTCGGAAGTTTTCATGGCGGGAACTTGACCGGGATTCGGGCCAAAAGCAAGGCGGTGGCGTGCAGCTCATGGTTGCTGGCGGTTCGTTGTGCTGCCGGCAGTGCGGAGGGATGATGCGCGGAGGAGACTTGTCATCATGCGCCTTACCGTTGTTGCCGCCTGCCTGTTCGTTCTTGCCGCTGCCACCGCCGCCGTTGCGGCCTCCCGCAATGCTTCGCCTGCCGGCTTCAGCTGCGCCGGCAAGCACCTCTGCCGCCAGATGCAGTCGTGCGAGGAGGCGCGGTTCTATCTCGAGACGTGCGGCGTGGCTTCGCTCGATGGCGACAACGACGGCGTACCGTGCGAGACGATCTGCGGCTCACGGTGAGCCTCGGCGCGGCGCTAAATGCGCGCCGTGCCAATCTCTTGGCGCCATCATCCGTCAGTGGCCGATGAAGGGGCGAGCGTCAGGTTGAAGCGGCTAATTCAACCTGACGTTCTGATTCAGCTCGAAGCGCTCAGTTGCCGAACACCCGGTCGAAGATGGTGTTGACGTGCTTCAGGTGATAGCCGAGGTCGAAGCGATCGCGGATTTCCTGCTCCGACAGGGCGGCGCGTACGTCGGCGTCGTTGAGCAGCTCGGTGAGGAAGTCGACCGTCGACGATCCGCCGTGGTGATAGCTCTCCCACACCTTCATGGCGTTGCGCTGGACGAGGCGATAGGCGTCCTCGCGGGACACGCCGGCCTGCGTCAGGGCCAGCAGGATGCGCTGGGAATGCACGAGGCCGCCGAGACGGTCCATGTTGGCGATCATGCGCTCGGGGTAGACCAGGAGCTTGTCGACGACCGAGGTGAGGCGGGCGAGGGCGAAGTCGAGGGTGATGGTGGCGTCCGGGCCGATGTAGCGCTCGACCGAGGAGTGCGAGATGTCGCGCTCGTGCCAGAGGGCGACGTTCTCGAGCGCCGGGGTGACGGCCGAGCGGACGACGCGGGCGAGGCCGGAGAGGTTCTCCGTCAGCACCGGGTTGCGCTTGTGCGGCATGGCCGACGAGCCCTTCTGGCCGGGGGAGAAGTATTCCTCGGCTTCCAGCACTTCGGTGCGCTGCAGGTGGCGGATCTCGACAGCTAGGCGCTCGATGGACGAGGCGACGACACCGAGCGTGGCGAAGAACATGGCGTGGCGGTCGCGGGGGATGACCTGGGTCGACACCGGTTCCGGCTTGAGGCCGAGGGCGCGGGCGACGTGGTCCTCGACGCGCGGGTCGATGTTGGCGAAGGTGCCGACGGCGCCGGAAATGGCGCAGGTGGCGACTTCCTCGCGGGCGGCGACAAGGCGGGCGCGGCAACGGGCGAACTCGGCGTAGGCTTCGGCCATCTTGAGGCCGAAGGTCACCGGCTCGGCGTGAATGCCGTGGCTGCGACCGATGCAGACGGTGTGCTTGTGCTCCATGGCACGGCGCTTCAAGGCGGCGAGCAGGGCGTCGACGTCGGCGATCAGCAGATCGGCGGCGCGCTTGAGCTGGACGTTGAAGCAGGTGTCGAGCACATCCGAGGAGGTGAGGCCCTGGTGGACGAACCGGCTGTCGGGACCGACGAATTCGGCGAGATGGGTCAGGAAGGCGATGACGTCGTGCTTGGTGACCTTTTCGATCTCGTCGATGCGATCGACGTCGAACTTGGCGGCGCCGCCCTTCTCCCAGACGGTCTTGGCCGCTTCCCGGGGAACGACGCCGAGTTCGGCCAGGGCGTCGGTGGCGTGAGCCTCGATCTCGAACCAGATGCGGAACTTGGTTTCCTGGCTCCAGATCGCAGTCATTTCGGGGCGGGAATAGCGCGGGATCATGGCTAGGCCTTTCGTGGGCGTCGTTGCGGCGTCGATGTAGCAGGATCGCGGCGGCCGCTCAACCGCGCGGCAGGCGTGCAAAGACGATAGCGGCGGCAAAAAGCGGCACGATGCCGGCCGGCAGTACCAGCGGCAGGCCGACGGCGAACAGCACGAAGCCGTTGGTGGCACCGGCAAAGCCGACGGCCATCAGCCAGTCGCCGCTGAGCACCGGCTCTTCGAAGGTGGTCAGGCAGCCGGTGGAAAGCAGCAGCAGACAGGCCTCGATGCCGGCAAGCGTCAGGAGCGGCAGGGCGACCAGCATGGCGGCAAAGCGCTTGAGCGGCGCCCGTCCGGCGGCAAGGCCATCGGCGAGCGAGGGCGCCAGCAGGCCACCGAGACCGCCGCCGGCGGCGAAGGCGGCGACGAGGGTCAAGGCGCGGGTGCCGAAAGCCATGTCGCGCAGCATCAGCGCCGCTGTCGTCAGGGCGGCGATGGTGGCGCCATTGCCGAGGGCGAACAGGATGGCGCGGACGGGCCGGTTCATGGCCGGCCTCCGCCCGACCGGTCAGACCTCCGAATAGTGACGGTCATGATAGACGAGCACTTCGCGGGCGCCGTTGGGGTCGACCGGCTGGCTGGTCGCTGCCTTGACCAGACCGTAGAACACGGTGTGGGTCCCCATTTCGTGGAACTCGGTCACACGGCAGTCGAGGGTCATGACGGCATCCTGCAGCACCGGCGAGCCGGTGGCGAGTGTCGACCACGCGCCATGGGCAAAGCGCTCGCCAAAGTGCAGTCCGGTCCGACCTGCGAAGATGTTGGCCAATTCGACGGCGTAGCGCGGCAGCAGGTTGACTGCGAAACAGGCATTTTGCCGGATGATCGGGTTCTGCGGGCTCTTGCGGTTGAGGCAGACCAGCACCATCGGCGGATCGTCGGACACGGAGGCGACGGCGGTGGCTGTGAACCCGGAGCTGCCGGCCTCACCGGCCGTGGTGACGATGTGCACGCCTGAGGGCAGGCGGGCGATGCAGTCGCGAAATTCGCGGCTGCTGACGCCGTCGTCGCGCGCGGCCTGCGGCAGGGCGGGAAGACTGGCATCGGTCGGCGTCACGGTCATGGAACGGCCTCGGCTGGCGGTTGGCGGGCGGTAGTGCCCGCCTCAGTCCTCCACCTAGCACAAAGGCGGATTTGTGACATCGCCTTATTGATGAGCAGTGGTGCCGGGAACGGCCGGTCGCCAATGCCGATCGGCGGCTGTCGCGCCGTTCGGCAAGGTTCTTGCATCTCGACGGGCAGGTCCGCTTCGAGGCTCGAAAAATCTCATGGGTCGAGGGTCTTGGGCGAGAATCTTTAACGAAGTCAACAACGCCTCGGCACGCAGAGGCGGCATCAAGAGGGAATCCAGGCAAATGCGGGAAACTGGTTCAGCTCGATTGTCATGATCGATCGAGCCTGCTAATGGAATCCATAACGCCTAGAAATGAAGCAGGGGCATAACCCTGTCATATCGGGCGACTGCAGGGGGTCTCAAATTCTATGGAAGTCTTTCTCCAGCAGGTGATCAATGGCGTGACAATCGGCTCCATCTACGGACTGATCGCCATCGGATACACCATGGTTTACGGCATCATCGGCATGGTGAACTTCGCCCACGGCGACGTGTTCATGGTGTCGGCGTTCTTCGCGCTCATCTTCTTCCTGGTCCTCACGAGCTGGCTCGGCCTGGCTTCGATCACCGTCGCTCTCATCCTGGTGATGGTCATCTCGATGGTTCTGACTGGCCTCCTGACATGGGCCATCGAGCGCGTCGCCTATGCGCCGCTCCGCAACTCGTTCCGCCTGGCGCCGCTGATCTCGGCCATCGGCATGTCGATCTCGCTGTCGAACTTCGTGCAGGTGGCGCAGGGCCCCCGCAACAAGCCCATTCCGCCGATGGTGCAGGACACCTTCACGCTGTGGGTCAACAGCGGCTATCCCGTGACGATCTCGCTCAAGCAGATCATCATCTGGGTGGTGACGGTGCTGCTGCTGGCTGCCTTCTGGTACGTGGTCAAGTTCACCTCGCTCGGCCGCGCCCAGCGCGCCTGTGAGCAGGATCGCAAGATGGCTGGTCTGCTCGGTGTCAATGTCGACCGCACCATCTCGCTGACCTTCGTCATCGGTGCCGCCCTCGCTGCCGTGGCCGGCACGCTCTACCTCATGTACTACGGCGTCGTGCATTTCGCCGACGGCTTCACGCCGGGCGTCAAGGCCTTCACCGCCGCCGTGCTCGGCGGCATCGGTTCGCTGCCCGGCGCCGTGCTGGGCGGGCTGCTGATCGGCCTCATCGAAACGCTGTGGGCGCAGTACGTTTCGGCCGACTACCAGAACGTCGCTGCCTTCTCGATCCTCGTGGTGGTGCTGATCTTCATGCCGCAGGGCCTGCTGGGTCGTCCGGAAGTCGAGAAGGTCTGAGCCGATGTCCCACGCGCAATCCGCTACTGCCAAGTCCGGCGTGGACTTCGGCAAGGCCATCAAGGATGGCCTCATCGCAGCCGTCATCGCCTTTGCGCTGCTCGGTCCGCTGGTCGGCCTCCGCACCGACCAGAACATGTCGCACGAGTTGATCCTCACCAACGAGATGCCGTTGGCGATGATCTACGTCGCCATCATCGGCGTCGGCCGCTTCCTGCTGTCGGCCTTCGTCTACCCCTGGATCTCCCGCCGCGCCGCCGCCCGGACGGCCAAGGTCAAGGCCGTGCCGACGGCGGTGCAGCTCGAAGCCGGCGTCCGCCGCTCGCGCTTCGCCGCCCGCGGTGGCCTGCTGTTCCTGTTCCTCTACCCGGCGATCATCATTTCGCTGGTCGGCATCAACGGGTCGATCAAGTGGGTGGACAACTTCGGCGTCCAGATCCTGATCTACGTGATGCTGGGCTGGGGCCTCAACATCGTCATCGGCCTCGCCGGTCTGCTCGACCTCGGCTACGTGGCATTCTACGCGGTGGGCGCCTATTCCTACTCGCTGCTGGCCATCAACTTCCATCTGTCGTTTTGGTTGCTGCTGCCCATCGCCGGCATTCTCGCCGCGCTCTGGGGCGTCATCCTCGGCTTCCCGGTGCTGCGCCTGTCGGGCGACTATCTGGCCATCGTCACCATGGCCTTCGGCGAGATCATCCGCCTGGTGCTGATCAACTGGCGCGATTTCTCCGGCGGCTCGGCCGGCATTTCGTCGATCCCCAAGGTGACGATGTTCGGCATCTACTCCTTCGATGTCGGCGCCCCGAACAACTTCGCCAAGGTCTTCCATCTGGCGATGTCGTCGGCCTACTACAAGATCTTCCTCTACTACGTCATCCTCATGCTGGCGCTGCTCACCGCTTTCGTGACGACGCGGCTGCGCCGGCTGCCCATCGGTCGCGCCTGGGAAGCCTTGCGCGAGGACGAAGTGGCCTGCCGCTCGCTCGGCATCAACACCACCAACACCAAGCTGACGGCCTTCGCCATCGGCGCCATGTTCGGCGGCTTCGCCGGCTCGTTCTTCGCCGCCCGTCAGGGCTTCGTCAGCCCGGAATCCTTCGTCTTCATGGAGTCGTCGGTGATCGTGGCCATCGTCGTCCTCGGCGGCATGGGCTCGCAGATCGGCGTGGCGCTGGCCGCCATCGTCATGATTGGCGGTACCGAGCTCCTGCGCGAACTCGACTTCCTGAAGATGTTCTTTGGCGACGGCTTCAACCCCGACCAGTTTCGCATGCTGCTGTTTGGCGTTGCCATGGTCGGCATCATGGTGTGGAAGCCGAGGGGATTCATTTCAAAGCGCTATCCGACGGCCTTCCTGTTCAAGAAGAAGTCGATCTCCGGCGATCTCGTGAAGGAAGGTGAAGGCTGACATGAGTCCGATTATCAAGCCCTGGGACAAGGATCCCGTGCTGACGGTCGAACACCTGACCATGCGCTTCGGCGGTCTGGTGGCCATCAACGACCTCAGCTTCTCGGTCGGACGCGGCGACATCACCGCCCTGATCGGTCCGAACGGTGCCGGCAAGACGACGGTGTTCAACTGCATCACCGGTTTCTACAAGCCGACCACCGGCATGATGACGCTGCGCCGCGCCGGTGGCGCCACCCATCTGCTCGAGCGCATGCCCGACTACATGGTGTCGCGCAAGGCCAAGGTGGCACGCACTTTCCAGAACATCCGCCTGTTCTCGGGCATGACGCTGCTGGAAAACCTGCTGGTGGCCCAGCACAATCCGCTGATGATCGCCTCGGGCATGACCATTCTGGGCGTGCTCGGCATCGGCGGCTACCATGCCAAGGAACACGAGGCCATCGAACGGGCGCGCTACTGGCTCGAGAAGATCAAGCTGATCGATCGTGCCGATGACCCGGCCGGCGACCTGCCGTACGGCGCCCAGCGCCGTCTGGAGATCGCCCGCGCCATGTGCACCGGTCCGGAACTGCTCTGCCTCGACGAGCCGGCCGCCGGCCTCAATCCGCGCGAGTCGGCCGATCTCAACGAACTGCTGCTGGGCATCCGGCAGGAGGACAAGACGTCGATCCTGCTCATCGAGCACGACATGTCGGTCGTCATGGAAATCTCCGATCATGTCGTGGTGCTGGAGTACGGCACCAAGATCTCCGACGGCACCCCGATGGAAACCAAGAACGATCCACGCGTCGTCGCCGCCTACCTCGGTGTCGATGACGAGGAAGTCGTCGCCGTCGAGCATCAGCTCGACGAGCAGAACAAGGCGCAGGGGAGCCAGCAATGATCGACAAGACCGGCGAGCCCTTGCTGAAGGTCAGGGGCGTCGAGACCTATTACGGCAACATCATCGCGCTCAAGGGCGTCGACCTCGACGTGCACAAGGGCGAAATCGTCACGCTGATCGGCGCCAACGGCGCCGGCAAGTCGACGCTGATGATGACCATCTTCGGCAATCCGCGGGCCCGCAAGGGCACGATCACCTACGACGGCCAGGACATCACCCAGCTGCCGACGCACGAGATCGCCCGCCTGCGCATCGCCCAGTCGCCCGAGGGGCGGCGCATCTTCCCGCGCATGACTGTGCTCGAGAACCTGCAGATGGGCGCCTCGCTCGACAATCTCGACTACTACGACGACGATGTCGTCTACATGTTCGACCTGTTTCCGCGCCTCAAGGAACGTCTGCACCAGCGCGGCGGCACGTTGTCGGGCGGCGAGCAGCAGATGCTCGCCATCGCCCGCGCTCTGATGGCGCGGCCCAAGCTCCTGATGCTGGACGAACCGTCGCTCGGTCTCGCCCCGCTGATCGTCAAGCAGATCTTCGATGCCATCCGCGAGCTCAACAAGCAGCAGGGGCTGACGGTGTTCCTGGTGGAACAGAACGCCTTCCACGCCCTGAAGCTGGCCCATCGCGGCTACGTCATGGTCAACGGCGTCATCACCATGAGCGGCGCCGGGCGCGAACTGCTGGAAAACCCCGAGGTGCGCGCGGCGTATCTCGAGGGCGGCGCTCACTGAGGGAGGCATCGATGCAGGGCATTCTCTACGAAGCGGATTCGAGCCTGGTGTTCGTTTTCGTCACGCTGATCCTCGGCGGTGTCGGCGCCTGGATGACTGGACGAGCCTGCGCCAAGACCTGGCGTCCGGAAATCGTCATGGTCGCCTATGTGCTGATTCTCGGACTGGGCATCCGGTTCATTCATTTCTCCATCTTCGGCGGGACGCTTTTGTCGCCGCACTATTATATTGCCGATACGATTGTTCTTGAAATCATCGGCTACCTCGGCTTTCGCTTTACCAAGACCAGACTGATGATCCGGCAATACTACTGGATTTACCAGGCCGCCGGACCGTTCAGCTGGAAGCCGAAGTCCTGATGCAGACGCGTCCGCGCGGCTGGCCAGACATGGGCCGCCGGGCGGGCGTCGGAGCCGCAAGGAGCTGGAGCGAGGGCCGTGCAGTAGCGGTCGCCGCTCTTGAGACCAGGGTCGGTGGTTCGGCACACAGGGATAAAAAATGCCAGCCGCCGTCTCGAGACCCACGGGGTTCGGGTTGAACTCCACTTCCAGCAAAAGATAATGGGAGAGCACACATCATGAAGAAGCTTCTCTTGTCGGGTGCCGCCATCGCCGCCACCCTCGCGTTTGCCTCCGTTGCCTCGGCCGACGTGCTGATCGGCGTCGCCGGCCCGCTCACCGGCCCGAACGCCGCTTTCGGCGCCCAGCTGCAGAAGGGCGCCGAGCAGGCAGCCGCCGACATCAACAAGGCTGGCGGCATCAACGGCGAAAAGATCGTCATCGAGCTCGGCGACGACGTGTCCGACCCCAAGCAGGGCGTGTCGGTGGCCAACAAGTTCGTCGGTGACGGCGTCAAGTTCGTCATCGGTCACTTCAACTCGTCGGTGTCGATCCCGGCCTCGGAAGTCTACGCCGAGAACGGCATCCTGGAAGTGACGCCGGCCTCGACCAATCCCAAGTACACCGAGCGTGGCCTGTGGAACACCTTCCGCGTCTGCGGTCGTGACGACCAGCAGGGCGCCGTCGCCGGCAAGTACATTGCCGAGAAGCTCAGCGGCAAGAAGGTCGCCGTGCTGCACGACAAGACCACGTACGGCCAGGGCCTGGCCGACGAGACCAAGAAGGCGCTCAACGCTGCCGGCGTCACCGAAGTGCTGTACGAAGGCGTCAACGTCGGCGACAAGGACTTCTCGGCCCTCATCTCCAAGATGAAGCAGGCCGGCGTCGAGGTCATCTACTGGGGCGGCCTGCACACCGAAGGCGGCCTGATCGTGCGTCAGTCGGCGGACGCCGGCCTCAAGGCCGTGCTGATGTCGGGTGACGGCATCGCCTCCGACGAGTTCTCGGCCATCGGCGGCCCGGCCGTCGAAGGCACGCTGATGACCTTCGGTCCCGATCCGCGCGAGAACCCGGCCGCTCTCGACGCCGTCAAGGCGTTCCGGGCCAGCGGCTTCGAGCCGGAAGCCTACACGCTCTACGCCTACGCCGCCGTGCAGATCGTTGCCGCCGGTGCCAAGTCGGCCGGCTCGGTCGACCCCCAGGCGGTGGCCGAGGCCATCCACAAGGGCGAGACGATCTCGAGCGTCATCGGCCCGCTGGCCTATGACACCAAGGGCGACCGCAAGGACGCCGACTACACCATGTACCAGTGGTACAAGACGCCGGAAGGCAAGATCAGCTACAAGATGCTGAAGTAATCCGGACGGCGAGCGTATCGCTCATCGCTGGGAACGCCGCCGGTTCGCGCCGGCGGCGTTTCGCTTTCGGTGCCGAACTGCTATGGAGATCAGCGCCGCCGGCGCTTGGCTGTCGGCGCGGATGCGGGCTGATGTCATGCGGTTGATGGGAATTGCTCTGGCGCTGGTCGCCGGCCTCTTGGGGGCCAGTCTGCCGGCGCGGGCCGACGTGCTGGTCGGCGTCGCCGGCCCGATGGCCGGCAGCTTTGCCAACGCTGGGCGCGACATTGCCGCCGGTGTCGACATCGCCATCGCCGCCGTCAATGCCCGTGGCGGGCTCGACGGCCAGAAGCTCAAGGCCGTGGTCGTCGACGACAAGTGCGACGGCGAGACGGCCACGGCTGTTGCCAACCAGCTGGTCGGCAAGGGCGTGCGCCTGGTCATCGGCCATCCCTGCACGGCAGCGGCATTGCCGGCCGCCCGTGTCTATGCCGACAACAACGTGCTGTTCATCGCCGTCGGGGCCAGCAATCCGCGCCTGACCGACGAGGGGATCGGCCCGTCGGTGCTGCGCCTCGCCATCCGGTCCGATCTTGAAGGACCGGCGATTGGCGACTATCTCGCCAGCCATTTCGCCGGCAAGCGCGTGGCCTTCGTCCACGATGGCGGTGTCTATGGTCAAAGCCTCGTCGAGGCGGCGGCCAAGCGTTTCGCCGCCGCCGGTGGCGCGGTGGCCATGACCGAGAGCTTCACGCCGGGCGAGCGCAGCCAGAACAAGCTGATCGGCCACATTCAGGATGCCGCCGTCACGGCGGTGGTGCTTGGCGCGTTGCAGGCCGACGCGGCGGTGATCGTCGCCGAACTCAAGGCGCGCGGTCTCGATGTCAGCGTGGTTGGTACCGAGGCGCTGGGGCTGGAAGAGTTCCGGGCGTTGGCCGGCTCGCTGGCCGAACAGCCGGTGTTCATGCTGCCGCGCGTCGACCGCAACCGACCCGAGGCGGTCGATCTGCTGGTCAGCCTCGAAGATCGCGGCCTGCAGCCGACGGACATGCTGTTCACCGCCCACGCCGCGCTTGAGGCGGCGACGGCGGCGCTGAAGGGCGGGGCGACGGCGACGGCGGCCGGCAAGACGTTGCGCAAGGGCCAGCTTGCCACGGTCATCGGCCCGGTCGGCTTCGACGCCAAGGGGGACTGGACGGATGCCGCCTACGCCCCCTGCCGCTGGCGGGGCGACAGCCTAGTGCAGTGACACCGCCACTTGATTCACGTTAATGGCAAGCGACGGATCAAGTATCGGCGTCGTAAACTGAACTAGATTCAATATGTTGCTTTGACTCTGGAGCGATTTCTTATCGACCTGATGATTCCATCAGGTCGGAAAGCGCTCTTGAAGCTGTCAAATAGGGTCTTGCCGTTCCGGACGGCTGGCCAGGCCGTCGACCATGGTGGTGACAAGGGCGGGAATGTCGGCGTCGACGAGGCGGCCGGTGAGCAGGCGGAACCAGCAGGCGGCGAACACCGCCTCGCGCACGCTGGCGGCCGACTGCGTCGGCGCCATCTCGCCACGCTGGCGCGCCCGCTCGATGATGCCGACCAGGGGACTGCCGAGTTCGTTGGCGAAATAGCCGTTGAGGGCGGCGCGCGCCTCGTCGGACGACTGAGCGGCGACGATCATCGCCGTGAAGGCTTCGCCCGATCCCTGACGCCAGAACGCCCAGAGCTCGGCCAGAAAGGCCCCGAGGTCGCCAATGAGCGAGCCGGTGTCGGGCGCGCTCATTCTGGCCTTCTTGCGACGATCGTAGACCTCGACCAACAGCAGGAACTTGTTGGGCCACCAGCGATAGAGCGTCGGTTTGCCGGCACGCGCCCGCCGGGCCACCGCCTCGTAGGTGACGGCGGCGGCGCCGCCGAGCGTCAACAGCTCTTCGGCGGCGTCGAGAATGGCCTTGTGGGTCTCGTCATTGCGCTGTGGCCCGGCGGAAACGCGGGAAGGCTGGTCGTCGGGCTTGTCTGACAAGAGCTTGGTCCTCGTTGGCCGCACAGGGCGGGGAAGATTGGCCGACTCCTTCGGCGCGATCCATTTCTAGCAGGGTTGTTGACAAATCGAAACGGTCCGTTTAGATAACGAAGAACGAAACGAACCGTTTCGTTTTATTGCCGAGCCTGGATGTTGCCAAAGCGGCGGCCACCGGGCCGGGCAATGGCTCACCGCCGGTCATGCCGAGAGGATCCCATGTCGAATTTGCGTCTTTCAGCCCGTCTGCGCTTCACCCTCTGCCTGATGCTCGCCGCTTACCCGCTGGTGACGGCCGTTCTCGGGGCGCTCGCACCGTTCACCGGCCAATGGGCTTTGCCGGCGCGGACGGCACTGGCCGTGCCGATGATCGTCGCCGCCATGGTCTTCGTGGTCATCCCCACGGTCAACCGACTGGCCGGCGGCTGGATCAAGGCCGGCTCCTGATCGGCGACCGGGGGCGCGGTGCGATTTTCCCGCCTCAGCGCCCCATCGCCTTTGCGTTTGCCGACGTGCCCTGCTATCTTCGCCGCGACAACAAACAAACGCGCATTGTCGCTTGAGCCCCCGTGGTCGGTCCTTTCGGAAGCTGGCACGGATGGGAGGCCGGGGTGGTCGCCGATCTCAAGATCGTTCGACGTCCTCGTGTGCTCGCGGCGCGCTGGAGAAATGGTGTGAGCGACGCGGGCGACGAAGGCGACCGCGCAGACCTCACGGCAGGGCAGAGCGGGCAGGGCCATGGTGCTCGGTCCGAGACGCCCGGCAGCCTGTCGAAACGGGCGGCGCGTCGGCGCCGTCGGCGTCGTGCCGGTTCGGCCGCCGCCACAGACAGGCCGCAGGTGGGAAATGCGCCGACCGGTGAAGACCGGGGACCGGAGCGGGGAGCGTCCCCGCTGCCGGTAAAAGCTGTTACAAGCGAAGCGTCGAGCCAGTTGGCGACGACGCCCAATGGCAAACGCAATCCGGAAGACGGTCCGCGCAAGCGCCGCCATCGCGGCCCGGCCAAGGGGGCGTTGCGCGGTATGCGCAAGCCTGGGCGCGAAGGCCAGGGCGGCGGCAAGGATACCGCCGACGGCCAGGGCGAGCGCCGGCGGGGCGGTGCGCGCGCCACTGAGGCGCCGGCCCAGAACTGCGGCGATGTGGCGCTGACGCGATCGCCACGCCACCACGGCCGCGGTGGCGAAACGGCGGCGCCGCGCCGGGCGGGCCATGCCCGTGGCGACGGGCCGCTCTACGCTGCGCTCGATCTTGGCACCAACAATTGCCGTCTCTTGGTGGCCGAACCGCAGGATCGCGGTTTCCGCGTCGTCGACGCCTATTCGCGCATCGTCCGGCTGGGTGAGGGCATCAGTCGCACCGGCCGGCTCAGCGAGGCGGCGATGGAGCGGGCGGTCGAGGCGCTCAACGTCTGTCGCGGCAAGCTCGCCGATCTCAAGGTGCGGCGCATGCGCCTCATCGCCACCGAGGCCTGCCGGCAGGCCGACAACGGTCAGGCCTTCCTCGACCGTGTTCGCCAGGAGACCGGCCTCAAGCTGGAGATCGTCAGCCGCGAGACCGAGGCGCGTCTCGCCGTCGCCGGCTGCGCCACGCTGATCGATTCGCGCTCGGAAGGAGCGCTGCTGTTCGACATCGGTGGCGGTTCGTCGGAACTGGTCTGGCTCGATCTCCGCCAGCGCGGTGAAGCGCGCGGCTTTGCGCTGACGCGCTTCATCAAGGCCTGGACGTCGCTGCCGGTTGGTGTGGTGACGCTGTCCGAGCGCCACGGCGGCCACGTGGTGACGCGCGAGGTCTACGAGGGCATGGTCGATGAGGTGGGCGGTCTGCTCGCCTCCTTCGACGGCATGGAAGGCGCCGCCGAGCTGGTGGCCAGCGGCCGGGCGCACATGCTCGGCACGTCGGGCACGGTGACGACGCTGGCCGGCATTCATCTCGGCCTCAAGCGCTACGATCGCCGCCGCGTCGACGGCGTCTGGCTGGACGGCGTGCAGGTCGACGACATGATCGGCACGTTGCTCGACATGGGTTATGATCAGCGCGTGGCCAACCCGTGCATCGGCGCCGATCGCGCCGATCTGGTGCTGGCCGGCTGTGCCATTCTCGATGCCATCCGGCGCAAATGGCCGTGCCAGCGGCTGCGCGTCGCCGATCGCGGTCTTCGGGAAGGCATTCTGGTGGAACTGATGGCCCATGATGGCGTCTGGCGCCGTCGCCCCGGCCAGGCGAGGATCGAACATGGCTGACGAAGGCAAGTCCAAGGACGGCGGCAAGGGCAAGGGGCGGGCCGACACCGGCCTCAAGGTGCGCGTCAAGACGGCGCGCGGCCGCACGGCGTCGTCGGTCCGCTGGCTGCAGCGCCAGCTCAATGACCCCTATGTCGTCAAGGCCAAGAAGGAAGGCTGGCGGTCGCGCGCCGCCTTCAAGCTGATCGAGATCGACGAAAAGTATCACCTGCTGAAGTCGGGCTACCGGGTCGTCGACCTCGGGGCGGCGCCTGGCGGCTGGTGCCAGGTGTCCTCGCGCAAGGTCGGCTCCAGCCCGGCCAACCCGCTGGTGGTCGGCATCGACTACCTCGAGATGGGCAGCATCCCCGGCGTGACGCTGTTCCAGAAGGACTTTCTCGACGATGACGCGCCGGCGGCGCTGAAGGAGGCGCTGGGCGGCCATCCGCCGGATCTGGTGCTGTCGGACATGGCGGCGCCGACCACCGGCCACCACAAGACCGACCATTTGCGCACCACCTATCTCTGTGAGGTGGCCGCCGATTTCGCCATCGACGTGCTGCGGCCGGGGGGAGCCTTCGTCGCCAAGGTGTTCCGTGGCGGCACCGAAAACGAACTGCTGGCGACGCTGAAGCAGAACTTCGCCCAGGTGTTCCATTTCAAGCCGCCGTCGAGCCGGCAGGAAAGCGTCGAGATGTACGTCGTCGCCAAGGGCTTCAAGGGACGCGCCGCCGCGCCGGCTGAGGCGGGCGCCGCCGAGACGTGAGCGAGGCGCCGGCCGGACGCCCCATCAAGCCGATCGCCGCCGACCGGTTGCGCGAACGGCTGCGCAAGTCAGCCTTTGCCTATCTCAACCGCTATGCCGCCTCGCAGGCGCATTTTGCCGGCGTGCTGCGGCGCAAGCTCGGCCGCTGGGCCGACATGGGGCTGATCGAGGCCGACAGCGTCGACGCGGCCGGACTGGTCGCGGCGGTGGTCGCCGACGTTGCAGCACTGGGGCTGCTCGATGACCGGGCGTTTGCCGACGGGCGCACCGCCTCGCTGCGGCGGAAAGGCGGTTCACGGCGCAAGATCGCCCTCGGTCTGCGCGCCAAGGGGGTCGACGCCGAAACGGCGGCGGCCGCGCTCGCCGCCGCCGACATCGACGAGGCGGAAGCGGCGCTGCGTCTTGCCCGCCGCCGCCGGCTGGGACCGTGGCGGGTCGAGCCCAGGAGCGATGACCGGGCCGGGCGCGACCGCGACATCGGTGTGCTCGTCCGCCAGGGCTTTGCCTATTCGTTGGCCCGGCAAGTGATCGGCATGGGGCTGGAGGAGGCCGAGGAGCGGCTCGCAGGGGGGTAGGCCGGTGCAATGGGAATCGGAAGCGCTGCTGCTCGGGCTCAAGCCGCACGGGGAAAGCTCGGCGGTGATCGAGGTGATGACGCCGGAGTTCGGCCGCCACCTCGGTCTGCTCAAGGGCGCCCGGTCGCGGCGGCTGCAGCCGACGCTGCAGCCGGGCAACACGCTGCTCGTCAACTGGAAGGCCCGGCTCGAGACGCATCTCGGCTTCTGCACCGTCGAGCTTCACACCGCGCGGGCAGCGCGGCTGATGGAGGGAGTCGCCGGTCTCTACGGCGTACAGATCGTCGCCGGTCTTCTGCGCTATCTCGCCGAGCGGGAGGCCCATCCCGGCCTCTATCGCGCCGCCGAAGCATTGCTTGACAATCTCGGTGACGCGCTGACGGCCGGGGCGTTGATCGCCCGCTTCGAGGTGATGCTGCTCGACGAACTCGGCTTCGGCCTCGACCTCTCGACCTGCGCCGCCACCGGGCGCCGCGACGATCTCGTCTACGTCAGCCCGAAGTCGGCGCGGGCGGTCTGCCGCGAGGCCGGCACGCCCTACGCGGCCCGTCTCCTCAAGCTACCGCCGTTCCTGCGCCAAGACGCCGAGACGGCGCCCGACGTCGCCGAGGTGATCGACGGGCTGAAGCTCACCGGCTATTTTCTCGATCGCCACGTGGCCGAGCCGCGAGCCCAGCCGTTGCCGACGGCGCGTGGCCAGCTCATGGAGAAGCTGGCGCAGCTGTCGGCGCGGCCGTGACTCAGGCCGCCGCCCGGAAGACCAGCGCGTCGCGGGCAACGCTGCCGTCGGCGGCGCGTGGAATCTCGCTCACTGCCATCACCACCACCGGTCGGTCGAGGGCCCCGGCCTGTTCGCCGTCGAGCCAGGCAACAAGCTCGGTCAGGCTCGGCACGACGTCTGAGCGCGGTACCACGGCGAGACCGAGGCGGTTGCCCACCGGGCCGGCGGCAATGGGGAAGACGGCGGCATCGGCGAAATCGGGATGACGCCGGAACAGCGCGTCGAGACGGGCCGGCGACACGGTGGTGCCGGCCAGCTGGATGGTCTCGATCAGCGAGCCGGTGATGGTCAGCCGCTCGCCGTTCATCTCGACGTGCAGACCGGTGCGCAGGAAGCCGTCGGAGGTGACGCCGAGCATGGCGCCGGCCCGCCCGGCCTGCGGTTCCGGCCAGGGCGCATCGGCGATGATGGCACCGCCGAGCAGCAGTTCGCCCTCGGTCAGCTGCGTCCGGCGGTCGCCGGCGGCGCTGCGCGGCTTGATGCGGGCCTCATAAAGCACGGGCGCGCTGTCGCCGCCGACGCGGGCCGGGCCGGAGGCCAGCTCGACGGCTTGCCCGGCGGCATCGCGGGCGCGCGGGATGAGGCAGAGACCACCGAGGGTGACAAGATCGACGGTGGTGCGCTCCTTGGCCATCGCCTCGGGCCGGGTGCGGCCGAGGCCGGTGCCGACCAGCGACAGCGCCACGGTGTCGGGCAGCACGGCGGCCAGCGCCGGCCCCAACGGCTCGGGCAGCACGACGCGGCTGGCGCCGGCCGAGCGGGCGGCGTCGGCGAGACCGGCCAGCGAGGTGCCGTGGTGGAAAGCGAGGCGGCTCGACGAGATCAGGCCGGCGGCGAGGGCGCCGGCGACGGTGGCAAGGCTGGCCGGATGCATGGTCGACAGGATGGTTTCGCCGCGCTGCATGCCGGCTTCCATCAGGTGTCCGAGGGCGATGGCCAGAATCTGGTCGTGGTTGTAGGGCACCACCGCCAGCCGGTCGTCGGGCGTCTTGGCCAGCGACAGCAGCGCCACGTGTTCGGAGGCTTCGCCGCGCCTGATCACTTCGGGCACCGGGCCGAAGGCGTCGACCTCGGCCAGCACCTCGGCGAGATCAATGAGGCCGTCCGGCAGGCCGGCGCCGACGGCGAAGACGAAGCGGATGGCGAAGGTGTCGGCGGCAACGTCGCGGATCAGCTCGCCGGCCGCCTCGCCCTCGATCTCCGAGGCGGTGACGACGCCCTTGATCGACGCCGCCTCGATGGCGGCCTCGACCTCGGATTTGGTCCAGTAGACCGGCAGCGGACAGACGACGAGGCCGGCCCGGAGGGCGGCGAGCAGGATGATGGCGGCATCGGCGCATGGCGGCAGATGCATGCCAAGCACCATGTCGGGCTTGAGGCCGATGTTGGCGAAGAAGGCGGCCAGCCCCTCGATGCGCCGGTCGGCTTCGGTGTAGGTCAGCGACGAGGCCAGCCCCGGCACGGCGCCGGGTCCGACATCCTCGAACACCACGTCGCCGGCGAAATCGACGGCGTTGCGCTTGAACAGCTGGTTCAGCGTCACGTGATTCCAGGCTCCGGAGGCGACATGCTCCCTAGCGCGATCGGCGGACGTCAGAATCATCGGTCTAGTCCTCGGTTGTCCTCACCCTCCGTCAGACGGAGGCCCACCAGGTTTCCGGCTGCAGCCCGGCGATTGCCGTCACCTCCGGCCGCGCCACGCGTTTCCACCGCGCCACCAGGTCCTCGGGCAGGTGGAACAGCGGCACGCAGTAGAGGCCGGAAATCAGGATGCGGTCGAGGGCGCGAACGGCGGTTTCGAACTCGTCCTCGCTGCGGGCGGCCAGCATGGCGTCGATCATGGCGTCGATGCCGGGATCGGCGGCGCCAGCATAGTTGAAGGTGCCTTCGGTGGTGGCAGCCTTGATCGACCAGCGATTGATCTGCTCGTTGCCCGGCGACAGCGAAGCCGTCCAAAGCATCTGCAGCATGTCGAAATCGAACGATTTCTGACGGTCGTAGTACTGGGTGGAATCGACGGTGCGCACCGTCATGGTGATGCCGACCAGTTTCAGCGTGCCCTGATAGGCCAGCGCCAGCTTCTCCTCGTCGGCCGTCTTGCACATGAACTCGAAGGCGAACGGCTTGCCATCGGCATTGACCAGCGTCGTTCCCTGCAGTTTCCAGCCGGCGGCGCCGAGGAGGTCGAGGGCGGCGCGCAGCGCCTTGCGATCGCGACCGGTGCCGTCGCTGGCCGGCGGCAGATAGGTGCCGGCCATGACATCCTCGCGCAGGGAGGCGGCAAAGGGGGCGAGCAGCGCCTTCTCGGCCTCGCTGGCCGGCTTGCCGACCGCGCTCAGCATCGAGCCCTGGAAGAATGAGGCCGAGCGGGCAAAGGCGCCGAAGTAGAGGTTGCGATTGACGGCCTCGAAGTCGAACAGGCGGATCAGCGCCTCGCGCACCCGCTGGTCCTTGAAGAAGTCGCGGCGGGTGTTGAAGACGAAGCCACTCATGCCCTTGGGCACGCCGGTCTTGATTTTTTCGAGCACGACGCGGCCATCCTTGGCGGCCGGGAAATCGTAAGCGTTGGCCCAGTGGCCGGGATCGGTCTCGAGGTTGAGATCGAAGGCGCCGGTCTTGAAAGCCTCGAAATAGGCGGTGGCGTCCTTGAAGTACTCGATGTGGATCTCGTCGAAATTGTTGAGGCCGCGCTTGATCGGCAAGTCCTTGCCCCAATAGTCGGGGTTGCGCTTCAGCACCACCTGGCGACCGGCGTCGACGCCGACGATGGTGTAGGGACCGGAACCGATCATCGGCTGCATGGTCGACTGGTCGAAGGTGGCGATATCGGTGGCGTGCTTGGGCAGAATGGGCGTGAAGCCACCGATCAGCAGCGGCAGCTCGCGGTCGGCGCCGCCGGCGAACGTGAAGCGGATGGCGCGCTCGCCGGTCTGGTCGACGGCCGCCACCTTCTCGAAGCGGCGCTTGTAGACCGGCCGGCCCTTGCCCTTGAGCAGATCGATGGTGAACAGCACGTCTTCGACCGTCACCGGCTGGCCGTCGGAGAACTTGGCGGCGGCGTTGAGGGTGAACTCGACGTAGGTGCGGTCGTCGGGCATGTCGACGCTTTCGGCCAACAGGCCGTAGAGCGAGAACGGTTCGTCGGCGCTGCGGTAGAGCAGGGTGTCCCAGACGTTGTTGCCGTAGAGCGTGTCGGCAAGGCCGCGCGGGGCATTGCCCTTGACGATGAACGGGTTGAGGCTGTCGAAGGCGCCGGGGAAGCCAAGCGACAGCGTGCCGCCCTTGGGGGCGTTGGGGTTGGCGTAAGGCAGATGATCGAAGCCGGCGGCCAGCGCCGGTTCGCCATGCATGGCGATGCCGATCGAGGCGGCGGCGCGCGCCTTGCCGACCGGCAGCAGCAGCGCCGCGGTGGCGAGCGTGCAAAACGTCCGGCGCGAAATCTCTGTGGGCATGCCCATCCTCATGGAAAGCGAATCTCTGGTAAAGATAGCACGTGCCATCCGGTGTTGCCTTCAAACTTGGCAGATGACGGCCGGCAAGGCGGCTCTGTCCACACGACATGTGGCGACAAACCTTGGGCGGTTCGGTCGCAAACTCGGGCGTCAGCGGCGGTTGAGACAACATCTTGCCCAAATTGAAGGCCAATGGAGGAACGATCGGTTTCGACGCGGAGCGCAGGCTCGGTTGCAACACTGACCACGCAACCGGATCGGCCCAGGGCGGCCGCCGGGCGTTTTCGCGCTTGTATAGTTGACAAGTCGGTCCGGTAGCGCCAGACGGTGGGCACCGGTCTTTGACGAACGCAGAGGATTGAGTAATGGCGACGCTTTTCTCCCTGAGGATGGTGGTTTCGGCGGCGGCGCTTCTCGCTGTCGGTTCCGTCGCATATGCCCAGAACGCGCCGACGCCCGCTGCCGCTCCGGCGGCGGCCGCCGCCGCTCCGGCCGCCTCCGGCGATGCCGCTGCTTCCAACAATCCGTGGAACAAGATCTGCGGCCAGGACGCCAAGAACAAGAAGCAGATCTGCCTCACCGTGCGCGAACTGCGTACCGACTCGGGCCAGTTCCTGGCTTCGGCCGGCGTGCGCGAGGTTGACGGCGAGTCGCGTCGCATCCTGCTCGTCCAGACCCCGGTCGGCATGCTGATCCAGCCCGGCATCCGCGTTCAGGTCGACCAGAACAATCAGGTGCCTGGCAAGTTCACCATCTGCATGCCGAATGCCTGCTTTGCCGAGATTCCCATCGCCGACGACTTCATCGCCGCCATGAAGAAGGGCAAGGCGCTGATCGTCACGGCCCAGAACCAGCAGGCCAAGGCGCTGAACTTCCCGCTCGAGCTCACCGGCTTCACCACCGCCTACGCCGGCCCGGCCATCGACACCGCCGCGCTGCAGCGTCAGCACGACGCGCTGGCCGCCGAAGTGCAGCGCAAGGCCAAGGAAGCCCAGCAGAAGCTGCTGGACGCTCAGAACGCCGCTTCGAGCGCTGCGACGCCGAGCCAGTAAGGGCTGGCGCCGTTCGACGGACACGTTTCAGCCCGGCGGCCGAGGTCGCCGGGTTTTTCGTCGGCCGGCGAGGCAAACGGCGGATTTCCGGCAAGACGTGGTAGGTGTCCGACTTGCGGTCGCCTTTGGGCGACGGTATAAGCCGGCATCCCCGAAGGCTGGGCGGCATCCCACCGCGCCGGCTGGATTCTCAGCCAAGAAGGCAGTGACAAGATGGCGATCGAACGTACTTTCTCGATGATCAAGCCGGACGCGACCAGGCGCAACCTTACTGGCGCGATCACCGCCAAGCTCGAGGCCGCCGGTCTGCGGGTCGTCGCCTCCAAGCGCGTCTGGATGACGCGCAAGCAGGCCGAAGGCTTCTATGCCGTTCACCAGGGCAAGCCGTTCTTCGATGAACTCTGCGACTTCATGTCGTCGGCGCCGACCATCGTGCAGGTGCTCGAGGGCGAGAACGCCATTCTCAAGAACCGCGAAGTGATGGGCGCCACCAATCCGGCCAAGGCCGAGCCGGGCACCATCCGCAAGGAATTCGCCCTGTCGATGGGTGAGAACTCGGTCCACGGTTCCGACGCGCCGGAAACGGCTGCCGCCGAAATCGCCTACTGGTTCTCGGCCATCGAAATCGTCGGCTGATTCTTCAGCTAACACAGCTTCTACTTGTATTGCATGAGGGGCGCTCTTTTGGGCGCCCCTTTTGTTGTTTGTTTCTGCCCTGCAACAGGCTGAGATCTTAACCCAATCTTTCGAAGCTCCGTCCGATATTCAAGTTCAGGGCAAGGAATCGACAACCGTGATCGGTTCGCTTGCCGTCTTGTGTACTGCTCGGTGACCGCGGCCGGCCAACAAGCCGGAGGGCCTGTCACCGTTCTTTTGAACATGGCAGTTGCGTCATTGCGGAGAGAGCGCCGGGGGGAGCGCTCCGAGGCGTTTCCAATTTGCCGCCGGTCGACCTGTGCCTTCGGGCATGCGAGCGAGTCTACGACGTTGGAACGGGATGAACGGTTCGATCTTGGCTACTATGTGGGGCTCGACGCGCTGAGAATCGCGGTTGTTGATGACAGCCCGTATTTTCGCAAGATCGCGCTGACCATGCTGGCTGCCTTCGGCGTCCGTACCGTGCTTGATGCCAGCACCGAAAGCGAGGCCTGGCGCCTCATCGAGACCGAGCGGCCCGACCTGATGCTGATCGACTGGAATCTCGGCACCGGTGGCAACGGCGCCAGCCTCGTCGACCGCATCCGGTGCCACCCCGATCTGCGCGTGTCGACGCTGGCGGTGATCCTGGTTACCGCCTACAACAGCCGGCGGCGCATGCTGGAAGCGGCCGATCTCGGCGCCAACTCGCTCATCCTGAAGCCGGTTTCGGCGCGCGTGCTCTACGAGCGCCTGTCGCGCTTCGTCGGTCAGAACCTGCTCTACGAACGCCGGCCGGGTCGGCTGCGGCCGCTGCAGCGCCCGCCGAGCGGCAGCGAACCGGTGGAGACGGGCACGCGCATCCGCGTTCCGCGCCTCAACGTGCCGCCCAAGTCGCAGAAATGAACGGGAGTTGCCGGCGTTCGACGGACGGGTTAAATCGGGAGGGCCATGACAGACAAGCTCTCTCTCACCACCCTCCGCCTGGCGCTGGCCCAGATCAACCCGATCATGGGCGATATCGCCGGCAACCTCGACAAGGCCCGTGCCGCCCGTCTTGAGGCGGCCCGTCTCGGCGCCGATCTTCTCGTGCTGCCGGAACTGTTCATCGTCGGCTACACGCCTGAGGACCTGGTCCTGAAGCCGGCGGTGCAGCGCGATTGCCGGCGGGCGATCGAGACGCTGGCCGGTGAGACGGCGGACGGCGGTCCGGCGGTGCTGATCGGCACGCCTTGGGTGGACGCGGGCGGCAGCCTGCACAACGCGGCGGCCCTGCTGGACGGCGGCGCCATCGCCGGCCTGCGCTACAAGATCGATCTGCCGAACTACTCGGTGTTCGACGAGAAACGCGTCTTCGTGCCGGGGCCGGTGACCGGCCCCATCACCTTCCGCGGCATCAAGCTGGGGTTGCCGATCTGCGAAGACATCTGGACCGAAGCCGTCACCCGCTCGCTGGCCGAGGCTGGCGCCGAGCTGTTCGTCGTCATCAACGGTTCGCCCTATCGCTGGACCGCCTATGACGAGCGCATGGAGGCGGCGGTGGCGCGCGTGGTCGAAACCGGCCTGCCACTCGTTTACCTCAACACCGTCAGCGGTCAGGACGAACTGGTGTTCGATGGCGCCAGCTTTGGTCTCAACGCCGACCGCAGCCTGGCCTTCCAGCTGCCGGCCTTCCGCGAGGGCGTGACGCTTGTCAGCCTCGAGACGGGCGACAAGGGCTGGCGCATCGCGCCGGCGGCGGTGTCGGCCTATCCCGACGTGCTGGAGGCCAACTGGCGGGCCTGCGTGCTCGGCCTGCGCGACTATGTCGAGAAGAACCGCTTCCCCGGTGTCGTGCTCGGCCTGTCCGGCGGCATCGATTCGGCCGTGGTCGCGGCCATGGCGGTGGACGCCTTCGGTCCGGACAAGGTGCGCTGCCTGATGCTGCCTTATCGCTATACGTCGATGGACAGCCTTGAGGACGCCGCCCGGTGCGCGGCGGCGCTGGGCGTCGCCTACGACGTTGTCCCGATCTCCGAGCCGGTCGAGGGCTTCCTCAAGGCGTTGGGGCCGATGTTCGAGGGCACCAAGTCCGACACTACGGAAGAGAACCTGCAGTCGCGCGCCCGTGGCACCATCCTGATGGCCGTCTCCAACAAGTTCGGCTCGATGGTGCTGACCACCGGCAACAAGAGCGAGATGAGCGTCGGCTACTGCACGCTCTATGGCGACATGAACGGCGGCTTCAATCCGATCAAGGATCTCTACAAGATGGAGGTCTATGCGCTGGCCCGCTGGCGCAACGATCACCAGCCCGACGGCCTCAAGGGGCCGGGCGGCGAGGTCATTCCGGAGCGCATCATCACCAAGGCACCGACGGCTGAACTGCGCGAGAACCAGACCGACCAGGACAGCCTGCCGCCTTATCCGGTGCTCGACGCCATTCTGAACGGCCTCGTCGAGAAGGAAACGACGGTGGCCGACTTGATCGCTCAGGGGTTCGACGAGGCGACGGTGCGACGCATCGAGCATCTGCTCTACATCGCCGAGTACAAGCGCCGGCAGGCGGCGCCCGGCGTCAAGATCACCACCAAGAACTTCGGCCGCGATCGCCGCTACCCGATCACCAATCGCTTCCGCGACCGGGGATAGGGCGCCTCACGGCACGGCGACGAACGGCGCCTCCAGCGTCCGGCGCGGCTCGGCCAGCCAGCGCGGGGCCGGCAGGCCCTTGGCGGCCAGGAAGGCCGGATTGTAGAGCTTGCTCTGGTAGCGCGTGCCGTAGTCGCAGAGCACGGTGACGACGGTGTGCCCCGGCCCGAGGTCGCGGGCGAGACGGATGGCACCGGCGACGTTGATGCCGGAGGAGCCCCCCAGGCACAGACCTTCGTGCTCGACGAGATCGAACAGGATGGTCAGCGCCTCGGCGTCGGCGATTTCGTAGGCATCGTCGATGGGGGCGTCCCTGAGATTGGCGGTGACGCGGTTCTGGCCGATGCCCTCGGTGACCGAGCTGCCATGGGCGGCGAGCTCGCCCGTTTTCACCCAGCTGTAGATGGCGGCGCCGAGGGGATCGGCGGCGGCGATGCGGATGGCCGGATTGCGCCCCTTGAGGGCGATGGCGACGCCGGCCAGCGTGCCGCCGGAGCCGACGGCGCAGGTGAAGCCGTCGACGCGGCCGCCGGTCTGCTGCCAGATTTCCGGCCCGGTGCCGTCGATGTGAGCCTGGCGGTTGGCGATATTGTCGAACTGGTTGGCCCAGAGGGCGCCGTTGGGTTCGGTGGCGGCCAGGCGCGCCGCCAGCCGCTCGGACACGTGGATGTAATTGTTGGGGTTGCGGTAGGGGGCAGCCGGCACTTCCACGAGCTCGGCGCCGAGCAGGCGCAGCGCGTCCTTCTTCTCGGCGCTCTGGGTTTCGGGAATGACGATGACGGTGCGGAAGCCCATGGCGTTGCCGACCAGGGCGAGGCCGATGCCGGTGTTGCCGGCCGTGCCCTCGACGATGGTGCCGCCCGGCCGCAGCGCGCCGCGGGCCAGCGCGTCGCGGATGATGAACAGGGCGGCCCGGTCCTTGACCGACTGGCCGGGGTTGAGGAACTCGGCCTTGCCGAGAATGTCGCAGCCGGTGGCCTCGGAGGCGGCGCGCAGGCGGATGAGCGGGGTGTTGCCGATGGCGCCGACGATGTCCGGGGCGATGGGGGCTGGCATGGATGTTCCGTCCGTTGGCAGATGTGATCGGCGCAAGGATACCAGCGGCAGCCGTTCGGGGGCAGCAAAGCCATTCCAAATTTGTCGGCATCCACGCCTACGCAATTTCCCTTGCTAGCTTCGACTACGACTAAAGTCGAACATGATGGACCCGTCCCCTGCCGATGGGCCAGCGTCGAGGTCGCCCATGCCGCCAGATATTCCCGCCGTTGCCCGCGCCATCCACGTGCTGATCGTCACGCTGTGGATCGGCGGCATCTTCTTCGTCACCTTCATTCTGCACCCGGCCATCATCCGCCATGCGCCGCCGGGCGAGCGGCTCAAGCTGTTCAAGGCCATGCACAGCCCGTTCGGCAAGTGGATGCGCTGGTACATCGTCCTCGTCGGCATCACCGGCGTCTACCTCATCCAGGCCATGGACATGTGGTGGCGCTTTCTTGACCCGCATTCCTGGTATCTGCACGCCATGGTGTTGGTCTGGGCCTTCGAGGCGTTCATGCGCTTCGGCTATGGTCCGCTCTACATGCACCGGCGCAACGAGCGCTGGGCGGAGGGGCGGTCGGAGGCGGTGTTCGAGGGCATGGTCGGCCGGCAACGCTTCATCGGCCTGGTGTCACTGCCGACCATCTTCGTCGCCGTCGCCGGGGCGCACGGCTACCTGCCGTTCTGATCGGCGGTTGTGGCCTCTGGCCAAATCACCCCGTTTCGTGATTCCATACCGCCGGGACAATGACAGTCGGGGCGGTGATGGATCTTTCTACGATGCGCCGGGGCGCGATGGGGTTGCTGGCGCTGGTTCTGGCCGGCTGTTCGTCGCTCGACTACGACGAGCCGGTACGGCACGCGCCGACGCGCTCGACCTTCGAGATCCGCCAGCCGTCGGCCAAGGCCATCGAGGGCATCGACGTGTCGTACTTCCAGGCGGCGGTCGACTGGCCGGCGGTGGCGCACGACAACATCCGCTTCGCCTGGATCAAGGCCACCGAGGGTGGCGACCGGGTGGACGAGCGCTTCCGCGACAACTTCGACGGCGCGGCCCGGGCCGGCGTGCTGCGCGGCGCCTATCACTTCTGGTACCATTGCCGCACCGGCGCCGAGCAGGCGGCCTGGTACATTCGCAACGTGCCTCGTGATGCGAACGCCCTGCCGCCGGTGCTCGACATCGAGTGGACGCCGACCTCGCCGACCTGCACCAAGCGGCCGCCGGCCGACGAACTCCACGCCGACATCCAGACCTTCCTCGACACGGTGCAAGCCTATTACGGCAAGCGGCCGGTCATCTACACCTCGGTCGATTTCTACCGCGACCGGCTGGTCGGGGCCTTCGAGAGCTATCCCCTGTGGGTGCGGTCGGTGGCGGCCGAACCGCACGAGAAGTATGGCAACCGCCGCTGGCACTTCTGGCAATACACCTCGACCGGCGCGGTGCGGGGCATCCGCGGCAACGCCGACCGCAACGTCTTCCACGGCTCCGAAGAAGAATTCCGCGTCTTCCTCGCCGCCAGCGTCGTCAATCCCGACGGGGTGGCCGTGGCGGCGCGGTGAGGGGGATCGTCCGGATCTGGAGGAACGAACGCGACATTTGCGTCCCAGCGGGCACAGGTCTGGGCCTCAAAACGCTGTTGCCCCACTCCCTCACGGCTTGTAGGGCGGGTCGGGGATGGCGCGGTGGGCGGCGCGCAGGGCGGCGCTCCAGCGCTCGCGCAGGTCGTGGAAATAGGGTTCACCCGGCTCGATGCGGTGCAGGATGTCGTGGGCGATGGCGTCGCGCTTGACCGTCACCAGGTCGATGGGCATGCCGACGCCGAGGTTGGACCGCATGGTCGAATCCATCGAGATCAGCGCCAGCTTGGTCGACTGCACCAGGTCGGTGGTGAAGGTGATGGCGCGGTCGAGGATCGGCTTGCCGTACTTGTGCTCGCCGATCTGCAGGAACGGCGTGTCCTCGGTGGCCTCGATGAAGTTGCCCTGGCGGTAGATCATGAACAGGCGCAGGCGGCCCTTGGCCACCTGACCGCCGACCAGCATGGTCACCTCGAAACCGGCGTTGGACTGTTCGAGCGCTTCGCCGTCGATGCGGTAGACCTCGCGGATGGCGCGGCCGACCAGTTGCGCCGTCTTGAACATCGACGGCTGCGTCCAGATGGTCTCGCTGCGGCCGGTCTCCTTGTCCTCGATGCCCTCATTGAGCAGCGACAGCACCGCCTGGGTGATGGCCAGATTGCCGGCGGTGGCGACGGCCACCATGCGGTCGCCGGGACGCTCGAAGATGTGCAGCTTCTTGTATTGCGACACGTTGTCGAGGCCGGCGTTGGTGCGGGTATCGGCGATCATCGTCAAGCCTTCCTTGACGAGGATACCAACGCAATAAGTCATACCTGCCTCCAGCCCGGTTCGTCTTTCGCCCAGCGGCGCCGTCACTTGACGGCGCGCCACCGGCAGCAGTTAGAACATGCCGAAACGCTCTTGACCAGACGGCAACCCGCGTATGGTCGTGGACAGCTTCGGGTTTGCAGCGATCAGCGCCGCCGCCTCGCGGTCAGACGGCCAGCGGCTCGGCCGTGATGGCGACCTCCAGCGTCGGCGGACCGCCGCGGTCGGCACCGCGCACGAAAGCCCCGCCCGATTGGTCGAGGGCGCTGGCGACACGGATGTAGGCGTCGGTTGGGCAGGTGTCGTTCTCGGCATCGAAGCCGACCCAGCCGAGGCCGGGAATGAGCGCTTCGGCCCAGGCATGGGCGGCATCGCCGGCGTCGCGGTCGCTGCCACGACAGATGTAGCCGGAGACGTAGCGAGCCGGAATCAGCAGGCTGCGGGCAGCGGCGACAAACAGATGGGCGATAGCCGTCGGTGTGCCCTGGCCGGCGGCAAGGCATGCGGCGGCGGTGGCGCCACCGACGTTGACGCGCTCGTCGAGGCTGGCGGGTTGCGGTTCGATGCGCTCGTGCATGAGGTGCATCAGCCGGTGGCAGGCGTCGAGGTCGTTGCCGTCGCTGCCGGTGCGGGCGGCGCGGGCCAGCGCGCGGATGTCGGCGTCGAGGGCGGTGGCCGGCGTCTCGCGCAGGTAGACGGCTGGCGGCATGCGGTCGCCGAGCGTGCCCTTGAGCACGCCGGCGGTGTCGTCGACCTCCACTTCGCCGGCCGCCACGATGGATACGGCGCGGATGGCGCCGGTGAGCGTGAACTCGTGGGTGGTGTTGCCGAAGGCGTCGGTCGAACGGTTCTGGCGGCAGTCGTGGTCGACTTCGATGCGCCAGGCGCGCACGTACTGGCCGTTGAAGGTGCGCGGGCTCATGCGCAGCGAGCGCTGGACGAGGCTGACGGGCTCGTCGAAACGAGCGGTCAGGGTGTGGCGGATTCTGAGACGCATACCGTCACCCCAGGTACTGATCGGCGATCATGCCGCCGAGATTGGCGTTGTCGGCCATGAAGCCGTCGAGATAGGTGCCGAGACCGACGCCGAACAGCTCGTCGAGCGTGGTGCCCTGCAGCTGGCTCAGCATGGTGCGGGCCTGGCGCTGGCTGGGGCCCTGGCGGCCATAGTCGCGCGACAGGCTGTCGAGAAACAGCGACACGTTCTCGTAGCACGACACCAGCGAGCGTGGCATCTCGGCCCTGAGGATGAGGAACTCAGCCACCAGATTGGGCTTGAGGTTGTCGCGATAAACCCAGTGGTAGGAGGTGAGCGCCGACACCGAACGCAGGATCCAGGACCACTGGAAATAGTCGAACGAGCCCCCCGACGACGGCCGCTTGGGGTCGAGGACGTGGGCCTTGAGCGCCAGCACGCGGGCGGTGAAGTCGGCCCGCTCGATGTAGGTGCCGAGGCGCAGGAAGTAGTAGGCGTCGTTGCGCAGCATGGTGCGGTAGGCCGAACCGTCGAAGCGCAGCGAGATTTCCTTGACCTTGGCGAGGTAGTCGGAGAGCTCCTGCCGCGTCAGGTTGGCGGTGGTGACCGAGCGCGTCTCCATCCAGCCGGAGTTGATGGTCTCCCACATGTCCATGGTCAGTGCCGTGCGCACCGAGCGGGCGTTGGTGCGGGCGACGTCGAGACAGGAGCGGATGGAGGAGGGGTTGGCGGCCGATACCACCAGATGGTCGATGACGTTGCGCGGCGTCGGGCTGTCGTAGGCCTCGCGGAAGTTGGCCAGCGTGCCGGTGCCATCGACGGCCATCTCCCACTCGTTGCGGCCGTCGGAGCCGGGCACGGGCGTGGCGGACAGGCGCGTCGCCGCTTCGATCAGCCGCGCGGTGTTCTCGGCGCGCTCGACGTAGCGGGCGAGCCAGTAAAGGTTGTCGGCGTGGCGGCTTAACATGGCGTCATCCTTGAGACTGCGACTGCGACGGGGCGGAGTGCGGGGCGCCGGCCGTGGCGTCCTCCGTCGGGTCGGCGATGACCCAGGTGTCCTTGGTGCCGCCGCCCTGGCTGGAATTGACCACTAGCGAACCTTCCTTGAGGGCGACGCGGGTGAGACCGCCGGGCACGATGCGCACTTTGTCGGCGCCGGTCAGCACGAAGGGTCTGAGGTCGACGTGGCGGGGCGCCACGCCCTCCTTGACGAAGGTGGGCGAGGTGGACAGCGCCAGCGTCGGCTGGGCGATGAAGCCGTCGGGATGGCTTTCGAGCTTGCGGCGGAAGGTCTCGATCTGCTCCCTGGTCGACTTGGGGCCGACCAGCATGCCATAGCCGCCCGAGCCGGCCACTTCCTTGACCACCAGTTCGGGCAGGTGCTCGAGCACGTACTTGAGGGCGTCCGGCTCGCGGCAGCGCCAGGTCGGCACGTTCTTGAGGATCGGTTCCTCGCCGAGGTAGAACTTCACGATGTCCGGCATGTAGGTGTAGATGGCCTTGTCGTCGGCGACGCCGGTGCCGATGGCGTTGGCGAGGGTGACGTTGCCGGCCCGGTAGGCCGAGACGAGGCCGGGGACGCCGAGCACCGAGTCGGGGCGGAACACCATGGGGTCGATGAAGTCGTCGTCGATGCGGCGATAGATAACGTCGACGCGCTGCGGCCCGTGGGTGGTGCGCATGTAGACGACGTCGTCGAGCACGAACAGATCGCGCCCCTCGACCAGTTCGACGCCGAGCTTGTCGGCCAGGAACGAGTGCTCGTAATAGGCCGAGTTGAGCGGGCCCGGCGTCATCAGCACCACCGTCGGGTCCTTGGGGGCCGATTTGGGGGCCAGCGACATCAGCGAGGCCAGAAGCTCGTCGGGGTAGTTCTCGACCGGCTGAATGCGTGTTTCGGCGAAGAGATCGGGGAACAGCCGCATCTGCACGTCGCGGTTCTCCAGCATGTAGGAGACGCCGGAGGGCGTGCGGGCATTGTCTTCGAGGACATAGAAGTCCTTGTCGTCGACGCGCACGACGTCGATACCGGCGATCTGGACGTAGACGTCGCTCGGCAGCTTGACGCCGACCATCTCGGGGCGGAACGACGGGTTCTGATAGACGAGGTCTTCGGGGACGATGCCGGCCCGGACGATGTCGCCGGCGCCGTAGACGTCGGCGAGGAAGCGGTTCAGCGCCGTGACGCGCTGGGTCAGGCCACGGTTGAGCAGCGTCCACTCACTGTTCATCAGCACGCGCGGCACGATGTCGAAGGGGATGATGCGCTCTTCGGCCTCTGCGTCGCCGTAGACGGCGAAGGTGATGCCGACGCGCCGGAACAGAAACTCGGCTTCCTTCTGCAACTGCTTGAGGTTGTCCGGGTCGCTTGCGTCGAGCCAGGATTTGATGGTTCTGTAGGCGGAGCGGATCGCCCCTTCCGTTCCGTGCATCTCGTCGAATGCAGGCAATACCGTAACTCCGGCTGGTTGTTCACCCTTGCGATATTTGATGAATTAAGCGGCAAATACCGCGGAAGAGCAAGAACGGTCCTTGAGCAAGCACCCTGGAATTTTGCGAATTTATTGAGCAATTGGTACGATTTCAGACGCGCAAAGCCAGCCGGCGCTTGCCGGTCCGAACGCATCGGGGCAAATGCTGACTTGTTGGTCAACTTATGTGGACACGCAAGGCGAGAATCGATCGCTGAGAGGAGCGCCGGGCCGGCCGATCGGCCTTTTCCCGCATCGGCGGCGGCTGCCGACGGACGGCGGCCAGCTACGGCGGCCGGCGATTCGACGAGCATTGATTACGCATTAATACTTGTTGGTCGCGTTTCGCATCGCCGTGGTTGAAATCCCCCAAGCTCGTCGCTACTCTACCAAAAGTAGACAAACTTATTTGTACTACCAATTGTATCAGGTTGTGACGTTCGGGGGACTCTCACCGTGATTTCAAAGTGCTTGTCCGTGCCAACGATGCTGGCGCGGCTGTTCGGGGCTGGCGGGTTGTGCTGCCTGGCGCTGGCCTGGCCGGCGGCGGCCCAATCGGCGGCGACCGGCTCGGAGTTCGATGCCGTGCGCCAGCTGCAGCAGGAAAGCGCGACGCGCAACGCCGATCTCTACGCCAAGATCGAGGAACTGCTGAGCACCATCGAGGATATGAAGCGGCTGGCCTTCCAGATCGATCTGCGCATCGCCCGCATCCGTCACGGCGACTTCCGCAAGGACTGCGCGGCGGCCACCAAGGAGATCGCCGACATCGACAAGACGCTGTTGCATCTCGATGAGATGGCGAAGGAGGCCGACGCGCTGTGCGCCTCCGTGGCCAAGGACGATACCGAGGCGCTGCAGATCTGCAGCCAGCGCCGCGACGATCTCGGGGCCCGCCGAGCCGAACTGACCGACAGCCGGGCCGTGCTGGTCGAAGCCTGCGGTCCTGCCAGCCCGGAGGGCCGCAAATGAGCTTCAAGTCCCTGCATCGTGCTCTGGTGCCAGCGGTAGTGGTGGCCGCGCTGTCGGCCGGTCCGGCCGCCGCCGCCAACATCGTCGATGAGATGCTGCCCGACTATCGCAAGATGACGGATGAAACCCGCGAAAGCATCAATAGTATCGGCGCGCAGATCAACAGTGGCCATCATGTCCTGCAACAAGCGGATATTTTTCTGCGCCAGGTTGACAGCACCGGGGCGGTTCTGGCTGAGCGTGACCGCAAGTGTGCCGATCTCGAAGAAGAGATGAAGAATGTGCCGCCTGAAGCACAATGGCGGTTCACTACAGCCTTGCAGCATTGCCGTGGCGGTCTGGAGCCGATGATTCGACGGTTCCGCTACATGGTTGAAAAAATCGGAGAGATCAAAAGGAAGGTCGACGAGATCAAACGAACGGTATCTGGACTTGAGGTGTCGCTCGAGGCTGAGAGCCGTAATCTTGCTGCTAGCAACGGCATGACAGATTTGGAAAGATCTCTGGCAGGCTACAATGATGACCTCAAGAACAGCCGCTATTAGTCGTCACCAACTGGCGTTGGTTGCCGGCTTCGCCGTGGGCTTGGCCCTGTGGGCTGGCGCGGCGCTTGCTGCCAGCCCCATGGTGGCGCTCGACCGGGCGCTGATCCAGTCGCTGGCCGAACGCGCGCCGGCGTTGCCGGTGGCCAAGGCGTTCAAGGGGCAGGTGGACGGCGCCTATCTCGGGCCGCGTTTGCTGGTGGCGGCGGCCATGGACAAGCTGGCCTCGGCCCGGGCCGATCCGGAGATGATGGCGGTCGGGCAGGCGCAAATCCTCAAGTCGACCTTCGACGCCATCGGCGCCGAGATGACGGTCGAGACCGGCAAGGCCGTCGACAACGCGCTGGCGCCACTGCGGGCGGCACTGTGGACAGCTTACGTGACACCGCTTGTCGGCGATGCTGTCGCGGCCGAACTGGTGCCGTTGGCGGCGGCCGACCGGACGTTGGCGCATCGCTGGTACGACGCGTCACCGGGCAAGCTGTCGGCGTTCGAGCTCGTGGCCGACGTACCGGCGCAGCGGCTCGACTGGGCCATCACCCCGTTCACTCATCGCTCGGCGGCCGGCGACAGCGTGCTGGCCGCCTACCTCGCCGGTGCCGGCAAGACGGCGTCGCGCAAGCCGGCGCTCATCGCCTACGTCGAGCTGTCGGGCGCGTCCGCAGGCGACATCGCCGCCGTGCAGGCGCTGGCCACGTTCGACCCGGCGCGTCTGCGCGTCGACAGTCAGAACGTGGGCGCCGACATCGAGGCGTGCGTCGACGCGGCTGTCGAGGCGACGCGTCAGCGGCTGGAGACGGCACACGCCGCAACGAAGGCGGCCGCGGGCGACGCCAACACTTTGCCGGCTGCGCCGGCGGATGATTTGCGCGGAGCGATGGACAGGGCCAGCCCGGCCGAACCGGCCAGCCGACCGGCCATCAATCGGGCCGCCTTCAAGGCCGATTGCGCCAAAGCAACGCCGCCGCTCACCGGCCGCACGCGCGTTGCCGTGCTCGTCGATCCCAAGCGGCAGGTGGAGGTGCGCTCCGTAGCTTTCGACGGGCCCGATGATCTCGCCGCCTTCCTGCGGCTGGTGCGTGGCCTTGCCAAGGATTGGCCGTGATGGCGCGCCCAGTCGCCCTTGCCGCACTGGCGGTGGCACTCGCCGCCTGCGTTTCGACGCCGCCGCCCGAACCGGTGGGGCGGGCGCAACTCGGTGGCAGCTATCGCCAGATCGGCGTGGCGCCCCGGCCGCTGCTGGCGACCTGTGGCGGCGATGCCATGGCCGGCGAGACGCGCGCGGCGGTGTCGAGCTGGCTCGACGTCTTGCGCCATACCGACGGCTGCAATCTGTCGCAGGTGCGCTACTACGCCGCCGACGCGACGGTGTCGCCCTTGCGTCAGCGCCTCGGCCTGCTGGCCATGCGCGGCGACAGCTGCGGCGCCGAGGCGATGCGTCTCGACGGCCGGGTTGCCGACCTCCAGACGCGGCTCACGCGGCTGGCGGCGACGACCGTGCCGCTCTGTTCGCTGGACGCCACTGAAGCCGACGTCGAACGCCAGCTCAAGGCCACCGAAGACCAGATGGCCAGGCTGCGACACATGGTCCACCAGAGTTTTCCCGAGTACGGGTTCTAATCATGCCAGTGACGATCAACATCAACGACAGTTTCCTCCTGACGACCTTCGGCAGCGCGCTTGGCTTCGCCTTGTATTGTCTGGTGGTGTTCGCGGTGGGCTTGTTGCTCTGGCTTCTGGCTTCGGCCTGGGTGAAGCGGCGAAATGTGCCGACTTCCAAGGTGCTGCTCGTCCCCATGTATGCGGTGGTGGGCGCAGCGGTTCTGGCTGTCTGGCTTTCTCTGGGGTTGGGTACCAAGCTGGCGGGCGCCAGCACCCAGAAGCCGGCGAACGATGGTGGAGCATCGGCTTTCGGTCCGACGACTGTCGATCTGTACATCGCGCCTCCAACTTTGCCGCCGACCATGGCAGATCTCGCCGCGACGTGCCCAGGGGCATCGTCGGAATTCCGGCAAAGCGGCAATGTTCTGAAGCTGGCGCGCCAGTGCTACGAGACGGCCAAATGCGCTGCGACCGTCAGTCTGTGTTCGGGCTTGTCAGGCTATGCCGGCAGTGATCCGAGTTGTGCCGCCAAAATCGGGCAGCTCAGCGACGACGATCGGCTCAGCATCGCCACGCGCGCCGACGATGCCGGCTGCGCCAGTCACGCGCTGTTCTGGCTCGCCGGCATGACCGACACCGGGCGACGCGACGACCGCGTCGCGGTCGCCGTTGTCAACGACTGCAACGCTCGACGCCTCGACCCTGACGATCCGCTGATCCAGCAGGCCGGGCAGCTACTTGGCCAGTCGATCGCTTGTCGGCGTTGAGGCCGGCGCTGCCGACCGAAACCTGAGTCCCCCGCCGGGGAAAGTGGCGCGCAGCCGATCCGGATGCTCCGGCTCGGAAGACCCGTTGTTGTCTGTCGCAAGGAGGATGTCATGTCGTATCTGGGTTCGGCCCGCGCCCGTCTGGCGCCTGGCCTGATGGTGCTGCTGTTGCTTGTGCCGGCCTGCCAGACGGTCGATCCGGCCACGCGGGCGCCGAAGATGTCGGAGACCAGCAAGGGGGCGCTGAAGGGGGCGGGAGTCACTGGGTTCGAGTGCGGCGTGCTTGCCTTTCTGAACGGCGCCAATGCCGCCGACATCGCCAAGATCAGTACCGCCTGCGCCCTGGCCGGCGGCATACTCGGCGCTGCCGAAGGATCGCTGGCCGACGAGCGCGATCGCCAGCTTTTGGCCGAATTCCAGTCGGCCGGCCTGTCGGTGTCGGTGCGTGAGAACAATCTGGTGCTGAACTCGGCCGAGGACATCCGCTTCGCCGAGGACAGCGTCATGCCGGAGAACGCTGCCGCCCTGCGCCTCGGCTCGGTGGCCAGGATCGTCGACCGCTTCCCGCAGCGAGCCATTGAGGTGGTCGGTCACACTTCGGACGGCGAAGCGGACGGCCTCGGCATGGTGCGCGCCCGCAACGTCAAGGCGTTGCTGATCCGTTCGGGCGTGGCGCCTGGTCGCATCCGCGTCAGCAATCGTAGTCACAGCGAGCCGCTGGTGCCGGATGGTGCCTCGCTCAGCGCCTATCGCAACCGGCGCGTCGAGGTGTTCTTCGTGCCGGCCTCGTAACAGAAAAGCCCCCGGCGGTGCCGGGGGCGCTGGTCTTGCCGATGCTGGCGCTGCTCAGGCGGTGGCCGCCTTGGCCTGGACGCGCTTGCGCACGGTGAAGCCGATGTAGAGCACCACCAGCCAGATGGGCAGCACGTAGACGGCGTCGCGCATGGAGTCCATCTGCGTCATCATCAGGATGATCACGGCCATGAAGGCGATGCAGAAGTAGTTGGCGATCGGGTAGAACGGCGCCGGGAAGGTGAGCTTGCCGGCGTCGGCGGCGTGGGCCTTGCGGAACTTCATGTGCACCAGCACGATCATCACCCAGGTGATGGTGGCGGCGGTGGTGGCGACGGCCATCACCTGCATGAAGGCGCCTTCCGGGATCAGGTAGTTGATGACGACCACGACCAGCGTGCAGGCCGAGGAGAACAACACCGCCACGTAGGGAACCTTGTTGGCGCCAAGCTTGGTGAACAGCTTGGGGGCGTTACCCTGCTCGGCGAGGCTGTAGAGCATGCGGCCGTTGGAGTAGATGCCGGAGTTGTAGACCGAGATGGCGGCGGTCAGCACGACAAAGTTGAGGATGTTGGCGGCCGAACCGATGCCCAGCTTGGAGAAGATGGTGACGAAGGGGCTGCCTTCCATGCCGACCTGGTTCCACGGGAAGATGATCATCATCACGGTCAGGGCGCCGATGTAGAAGATCAGAATTCGCCACATCACCTGCTTGATGGCCTGCGGGATCGACTTCTTGGGATCGTCGGCTTCGCCGGCGGTGATACCGATCAGCTCGGTGCCGCCGAACGAGAACATGACGACGACCAGCGACAGCAGCAGGCCCCAGATGCCGTTGGGGAAGAACCCGCCATGGCTCCACAGGTTGGAGATGCCGGTGGCTTCGCCGCCGAGGCCGAAGACGATCAGCACCAGCCCGAGGACGATCATGCCGATCACCGCCAGCACCTTGATGAGGGCGAACCAGAACTCCATCTCGCCGTACATGCGGACGTTGATGAGGTTGAGGACGGTGATGGTGACGAGCACGATGAGCGAAGTTGCCCAGGCCGGAAAGTCGGGGAACCAGTAGGCGACGTAGATGCCGACCACCGTCAGTTCGGCCATGGATACGAGGATGTACAGGAACCAGTAGTTCCAGCCGGCCAGGAAGCCGGCGAACTCGCCCCAGTACTTGTAGGCGAAGTGGCTGAAGGCACCGGCCACCGGCTCTTCGGTCGACATCTCACCCAGCATGCGCATGATGAGATACATGACGAAGCCGCCGACGATGTAGGACACGATGATGCCCGGACCGACGAGCTGGATCGAGGCGGCCGAACCGTAGAACAGGCCGGTGCCGATCGCCCCGCCGAGGGCGATCATCTGGATGTGGCGGTTCTTTAGGCCGCGCGCGAGATGCGACTGCGTGTCTGAAGACATGATTTCCTCCCGTGCAACCGGATAGCACAGGCGCTGCGGCCTGCCATCCGGTCTATCCCCCTGGCGTTGGCGCCGCCGAACCCCTCCATGGTCCGCCGGCGCCGATGTTGCCGTTTTCAGTGCCGCGGCCTCACTGGGCGGCGGCCGGGTAGACCTTGCCGGCCGCTTCCTTGGCGATCGGCTCAAGATGGGCCTGGAAGTGGCGCAGGATTGGCGGCTCCCAGGTGATGCGATAGCCGCGCTTGATGGTGTGGGCGCGTTTCTTGATCTCGATCAGGGCTTCGGCCATGATGTCGATGTGGGCCTGGGTGTAGACGCGGCGCGGAATGGCCAGGCGCGTGAACTCGAAATCGGCCTTGAGCTGGGTGCCGGTGTCGGGGTCGTTGCCGAGCATGTACGAGCCGATGTCGCAGGACCGGATGCCCGCTTCCTTGTAGAGCTCGATGGCCAGAACCTGACCGGGATACTCGTTGTAGGGGATGTGCGGGAACATGGCGCGGGCGTCGACGAACACGCCGTGGCCGCCCACCGGCGACTGATAGCCGATGCCGGCATCGTCGAGGCGGGAGGCCAGGTACTCGATCTGGCCGATGCGGTAGCGCAGGTAGTCGTTGTCGATGCCTTCGTAGAGGCCGATGGCCAGGGCTTCGAGGTCGCGACCGGCGAGGCCACCGTAGGTGAAGAAGCCTTCGTAGGAGATGCAGGCCGCCTTGATCTTGAGGATCAGCGGCGAGTTGCCATCCTTGACGCCGAGCAGACCGCCGATGTTGACGATGGTGTCCTTCTTGGCCGACATGGTGAAGGTGTCGGCATAGGAGAACATCTCGCGGATGATGTCCTTGATCGACTTCTGGGCGTAGCCCGGCTCGTCGCGCTGGACGAAGAAGGCGTTCTCGGCGTAGCGGGCGGCATCGATGTTGAGCAGGATGCCATTGGCCCGGGCGACCTCGGCCACCTCGCGCATGTTCTGCATCGACACCGGCTGGCCGCCGGCCGAGTTGTTGGTGATCGTCATGACGATCATGCCGATGTTGTCGGCGCCATGCTCGGCGATCAGCTTCTTGAGGCGGGCGACATCCATGTTGCCTTTGAACGGCACGCGGCGCGCCGGGTCCTTGGCCGCTTCGACGACGCAGTCGATGCAGCGGGCGCCGGTCAGCTCGACGTGAGCGCGCGTGGTGTCGAAGAACATGTTGGAGATGGCGAACTTGCCCTTGCCGAGCAGCAGCGGGAACATCACCTTCTCGGCGGCGCGGCCCTGATGCACGGGCTGGATGTAGCCGTACTGGAAGATGTCCTTGCCCGCGTCGAGGAGCTTGTAATAGCTCGAGGCGCCGGCATAGGCCTCGTCACCACGCATGATGCCGGCCCATTGCTCCTGGCTCATGGCGTTGGTGCCGCTGTCGGTCAAGAGATCGATGTAGCAGTCCTCGCCCCTCAGGTAGAACACGTTGTAGTGCGCCTCGGCGATCTTGGCGGCGCGTTCTTCCGCCGTCAGCATGCGCAACGGTTCCACGACCTTGATGCGGAACGGTTCGGGGAAATACTTGATAGCCATTGTCCGTTACCTCCTACAGACCTTTGGGCACCCCGGTCGTCGCGAGCGACAGGCGGACAGCGTCTCTAGGAATCTGCTAATTTTTCTCCACATGTGAGCGGGTTCACCATTCTCACGGTAACAATTTGATCAAAAATGCCCGGCTATGTCAATAAATTTGCATTATGTCGGTATTTATGCGACAGAATGGGCGTTATGGCTGTGCATGAGCTGGCAAATGGGAAAAACTTTTCATTTTCTGCCGCCTGACGAAGTTGCATCGGGTTTTGGTGAAAAACGCAGCGGCGCCGAGACGATAGCCGATGGCGGCACGGCGGCGTGGTTGCCGCTTAGCGAAACGGTGACTGGCAAGCGCGCGCCGGTTGTGCGTTCGGTGGTGGCCCCGGTTGACAAGCAGCGGGGGAATCGCGACAGCTTGAGGTCGGGAACCGAAGGCCGGTTCCCTGCGGGGGACGGAATGCCGGCGCCTTGGATGCGGGGATACATGAAGCTGACCGAGTTTCTCGGGGCCATGCTCGGTCCCGACTACGAGGTGGTGCTGCATGATCTCACCGACCCGGAGCGGTCGATCATCGCCATCGCCAACGGCCATGTCAGCGGCCGCACCATCGGCGCGCCGCTCACCTCGGTGGCGCTGCAGTCGATCGTCAATCATTCCTACGAGACCGGCGACTATCGGCTGAACTATGCCGGCATCGCTGGTACCAAACTGCTGAGATCGTCGACCTTCGGCGTCAAGGACGAGCACGGCCAGCTGGTCGGGTTGCTGTGCATCAACTTCGATGACAGCCGCTATCGCGAACTGGCCGACCGCATCCTGAAGCTGCGCCACCCCGACATCTTCGTCGAGACCAACTTCGCCTACGACGAAAAGCGGGCGGCGGTGCAGGGTACGCCGCCGGGGGAAAGCGAGAGCTTCCACAACTCGCTGCCGGAAATGACCGACGACGTGCTCGACGAAGTGCTGGCCGCCCGGCCGGTCGCCGACCGCCTCGGCCACCGCGACAAGCGGGCGCTGGTCGCCGAGCTCGAAGCCAAGGGCATCTTCCGCCTCAAGGGCGCCGTCAAGCAGGTGGCCGATCGTCTCGGCTGCTCGCAGACGACCATCTACCGTCATCTCCACCGTCTCAACGGCGACGACGGGACGGCGGCCTAGAGCCGCCGCCGATCAGGTTGCACCAACCTGATCGATAAGCGGCTGCTCAAGCCTTTGACTCTGGAGCGATTTCTTGTCGACCTGACGGTTCAGTCAGGTCGGAAAGCGCTAGGGCACTCACATCAGCTGCAGTCCCTTGAGGCTGGCGTGACCGTCGCGACCGATGATGATGTGGTCGTGCACGGCGATGCCGAGCGAGGTGGCGGCATCGACGACCTGCTTGGTCATGGCGATGTCGGCGCGCGAAGGGGTCGGGTCCCCTGACGGATGATTGTGGATTAAAATCAAGGCTGTAGCAGATAATTCCAATGCTCGGCGCACCACTTCGCGCGGGTAGACGGGCGTGTGATCGACGGTGCCGGTCTGCTGCACTTCGTCGGCGATGATCTGGTTCCTCTTGTCGAGGAAGATGACGCGGAACTGTTCGCGGTCCTCGAAGGCCATGGCGGCGCGGCAATAGTCGATGACGGCCGACCACGAACTGAGCACCGGACGCTTGACGAGGCTCGAGCGGGCAAGGCGCTGGGAGGCGGCCTGCACCACCTTGAGGTCGAGCACGGTGGCCTCGCCGATACCCTTGACCGTTCGAAGGCGGGCTTCGGAGGCGCCGAGCACTTCGGCCAGCGAGCCGAAGGCGGCCATCAGATCCTTGGCCAGCGGTTTGACGTCCTGACGGGGAATGGAGCGGAACAGCACCAGTTCCAGGATCTCGTAGTCGGCCAGGGCCTCGGCGCCGGCCGAGCGAAAGCGCTCGCGCAGACGCTCGCGGTGGCCGGTGTAGTGGGGCAGGTTGGCCTTGTCTTCGTCGAGTTCGCCCATGTCGGTTCCGCCGTCGTCATGATGGGCGCGGCCCGCGCCTGATCGGCGCCGCCCGGCAGGGCCGGCGATTCCGATTGGCTGCCAGCGTATCGAATCGTCCGGCCGACCTCCAGTGGTTGCGTGGCCCGCCGTCCGAGAGCAGCCTTTGACTCTGGAGCGATTTCTCATCGACCCGACGAATCAGTCAGGTCGGAAAGCACTCTGCCGCAACGGCGGGCTTTCGCTCAGAGCCGGGTGATGGCGGTGCCGAGGTCGGCCTGCGCCTTCTCGAGATCGCCCTGGGCGGCGGCGCGCTCGGCCTCGGTCTTGTCGATGGCCTTCTCGCTGCGGTCGAGCTTGCTCATGTAGGTCTTGGCGAGATCGCTGGTTTCCGGCACGGCTTTGAGGTTGGCCCGCAGGCGCTCCTGCTCGTCGTTGAAGCGCGCCAGCGACTGCTCGGCCTTGTCGACAGCCCGCGCGAGGCCGGCAACCTTGCCCTTGAGAGCGGCGACGAGCTTGAGCTTGTCGGCCATGGCCGGCTCGATGCCGGCCGTCGAGGCGTAGACGAGCAGCTGATCGGGCTCGCTGTCGCCGATGGCCACCGTCTCGGCCTCGGTTTTCTTCTCGGTGACCGTGAGATCGGCGGACTGGCCGGCGGCCACCGGCAGGCGCAGGCGCAGCGTTGCCGGATCGGTCGAGACGACCTCGCCATTGCTGCTGACGCTGGCGCCATCGACGCGGTCATGGTCGATCATGATCGTCCGGTCGGCATCGCTCGGCGCGGTCAGGTGGTAGACGGTGGTCCAGGAGAGAGCGCGCGTCAGGGTCAGCACGCCGTCGCGGGCCTTGAGGCCGGTGAGCGTGGCGGCATCCGAACGTTCGCTGGCGATCCGCGTCTTGGCATCGGCGGCAAAGGCGGCAAAGCGCTTCTCGCCGGGCGGAATGCCGGCCACCTGAGCGTCGCCGACGTAGCCGTCGCGGCCGAAGATGGTGAAGATGCCCGGCGGCACCGACTGGCCCGATCCGTTGGCCAGGAAGATGGCAGCCTGCGGATGGTCGCTGCCGGCGTCGGCCCGCCACATGGAGACGAGGTCGGCATCGAAGTCGGCGTCGATGATCGGTACGGTCAGGGTGGCGCCGGCGGTCAGCGTCACCGGTTGCGGCAGGGTGAAGGTGATGCCGACGTCGCCCTCGCTGGCCACCGCCGCCGGGCCGCGGGCCGGGGCCGGCATCAGTGCCGGCGCGCCGGCCTTCATCATCCGTCCCCCCGGCGCGGCGGTATCGGCCATGGCCATCATCGGCGCCGCCGGAGCCGCCATGCCCAGCATCTCCGGCTCGGCATCGCCGGGGTGGTCGAGCAACGGCTGGACGGCGCCGCCGGGCAGCATGATCGGCACTTCGCGACGATCGCGCCAGTACATGTCGGAGAGACGCTGCTTGAGTGCCACCGGGTTGGAGGACGACAGCGTCAGGCGGACGTTGGTCCAGTCGTCGCCGGTACCGTTCTCCAGCACCGCCCAGCCCTGGACACGGTACTTGCCCGCGTCGCCGGGCACGACGCGATAGGTGGCCTTCCAGACCGGCGCCGCCACGACGTAGGAGAGGTCGACCGTGCGCTGGTCGCCGGCCGTCGTGGCAATGCGGATGGTGCGGAAGTTCTGGTTGGCGGCGGTGCGGATGGCGGCGATCGCCGTCTCGATGCGCGCCTGGATGTCGGGGTCGGAGAACAGAATGGAGGCGCCGGGCGGCAACAGCACCTCGGCAAACGAGCCGTCGGCGCGCTGCAGCGTCACGGCGGGCAGATTGATCGGCTGGCCGGCGGTGGCGTGCTGGACGGTGGCGACGCCGAGGATGGCGCCGCTTTCGATGTGGCCGGCGCCGTCGTCGACGGTGGCGCGGTGGCCGGTCATGGCAGCGGCGATGGCGGCCGTCGAGGCAAGGTCGGCACGCGTGAACGGCATGTGGCGGAAGGCTTCGGCGACGGCATTGGTGCCGGCGATGGTGACGGAGGCGACGGCGCCGGCCGGATCGCTGACGACGAGGCTCTTCAGAATGTCGTCGGCCTGGTCGAGGGGAATGTCGAGGCTGATCTCGGTCTGGCCGCTGGCCACCTCGACGTGCTTGACGATCTGGGCGAGACCGCCCGACGACAGCAGCACGTCGCCGATGTCGTCGCCCGCCTGGGCGGTGGCGACGTAGGCGAGCGGCGAGGCGGCGAGACACAGGGTGGCGACGAGCGGCAGATGCTTCAAGGTAGTCCCCCCAGGGATAACAGGGCGGTCGGCGCACCGCGACGGTGGCCGACACCCGTGGATTGTTCGGGTCGGATGATGAAGCCGAAATGCGAGTTCGCGAAGGCCGACCTGTGGCGGATTGGCGTCCGGGCGGTGTCGAAACGCGACCGCCGGTCAGGCCACCTTGAGCGGCGGCTTGAACAGGCCCTTGGGGCTGGTGGTGAAAATCTCGCAGCCGGTGTCGGTGATGCCGACGGCATGTTCGAACTGGGCCGACAGCGAACGGTCGCGCGTGACGGCGGTCCAGCCGTCCGACAGGACCTTGACGTGCGGCCGGCCGAGATTGACCATCGGTTCGATGGTGAAGATCATGCCGGGTCGCAGCTGCGGGCCCTCGCCACGGCGGCCGTAGTGCAGGATGTTCGGCGTGTCGTGGAACAGCTTGCCGACGCCGTGACCGCAGAAATCACGCACCACCGAGCAGCGCTCGCGCTCGACGTAGGCCTGGATGGCCTCGCCGATGTCGCCGGTGGTGGCGCCTGGGCGGATGGCGGCGATGCCGCGCATCAGCGATTCATGGGTGACGTCGATCAGCCGTTCGGCCGCCCGCTTGATGGCACCGACACCGTACATGCGGCTGGAATCGCCGTGCCAGCCGTCGAGGATGTAGGTGACGTCGATGTTGACGATGTCGCCTTCGCGCAGCGGCTTGTCGTCGGGAATGCCGTGGCAGACGACGTGGTTGATCGAGGTGCACACCGATTTGGTGTAGCCGCGATAGTAGACGGTGGCCGGCAGGGCGCCGTGGTCGATGCCATAGGCGTAGACGAAATCGTCGATGGCCTGGGTGGTGACGCCGGGCTTGACGATGTCCACCAGTTCGTCGAGGCAACCGGCCGTGACCTGGCAGGCACGCCGCATGCCGGCAAAGTCATCCTTGGTGTAGAGGCGGATGTCTCCGGTGTTGCGCAAGGGCGCGACGGCGGCTTCGACGTAGTTGGTCATAGGTTCCCGGATCCTGGTTGCGCGTCGGGAGGGGCGCGCTCGTCGTTCCCTCATATACCTAACTGCCATTTGAAGTACATCGTTCAAGGCAGGTTTCCTTCAGAAACGATGATCGACCTCGATGGCGCCGGCGTCGACACGGCAGGCCAGCACCAGTACTTCGAGCCCGGCGGCCGTTGCCTGTGCCATGGCTTGGGCATAGGCTGGATCGATGCCGGCGGCCACCGAAAAGCGCTGGCAGTCGCCGCGCATCACCAGGTAGACCAGCACGGAACGCCGGCCGGCGGCGATCATGGCGGCGAGCTCGGCGAGGTGGCGGGCGCCGCGCGCCGTCACCGCGTCGGGGAATTCGGCCAGGCCCAGTTGGCGGCACAGTGTCACCGACTTGACCTCGACGTAGCAGGCTGGCCGATCGGGCGCTTCGAGCAGGATGTCGACGCGGCTCTTCTCGCCGTATTTCACCTCGCGGCGCAGTGTCGGGTACCCGGCCAGCTCCGGCACGCCACCGGCGGCGATGGCGTCGGCGACGATGGCGTTGGCAAGGCCGGTGTTGACGGCAACGAGGGCACCCTGGTGCTCGACGAGCTCCCAGCTCCAGTCGAGCTTGCGTCCCGGTCCGCCGGCCGGCCGCAGCAGCACGCGGGCGCCGGGGCGGGCGAGGCCGAGCATGGAACCGGAATTGGCGACGTGGGCCGTCACCGTCCGGCCGTCGTCGAGCATCACGTCGGCGAGAAAGCGCTTGTAGCGGCGTTCGAGCCGACCGGCGACAAGTGGCGTGGCAAATCTCACGGGACTGTCTCCGATCGGCGGGGCAGCGGCCTACGGCTGCTTGATGCGGTCGAGAATGGCCTGGGCCACCGGCTCGTAGACGTCGTCGAAGTGGTGACCGCCGGGACGCGCCACGAACTGGGCGCCGGGCAGGTGAACGCGCAGGCAAGCCGACTCGGTGTCCTCGGTGCCGTAGACGCACTGGACGATGGCCGGCGGCGCCGTCTTCTCGAGGTCGGGGATGGTCGACGGGCCGTCGAAGTTGGGGCCGCCGCCGAGGATGCCGCTGACCTGGATCTCGAACTGGCGTTCGCCCGAATAGGCCAGCAGCGACATCAGCGACACCGGCGCCCGCTGCTCCGGCGTCATGGCCGCATAGATGGCCGGCAGCACGTCGGCGCCGAACGAATATCCAACCAGCGCCACCTTATGCACCTTCCACTTCTTGGTGTAGACGTCGATGATGCGGGCGACGTCGGCGGCTGATTTTTCCGGCGTCAGTTCGTGCCAGAAGTAGCGCAGGGAATCGATGCCGACCGTCGGCACGCCATCCTTGGCGAGATAGGCACCGATCTCGGCGTCGATGTCGCGCCAGCCGCCGTCACCGGAGATGATGATCGCCATGGTATCGTGGGTCGCGACCGCCGGCACCGGAGTGATCGGCAGATCGGCCAGCGGGTTGTCGGCGTCGTTGATCGGCTTCAGCGTGGCGCGGACGGCGTCGTTGAGCACGGATGCGGCCGAGGCGTCGGATTTGACGACGTTGACCGCGAAACCCTGACCGATCAGATCCTTGATGTGGCCGACGCCGGCCGGATCGGCCTTGGCCGTCTCGTAGATGTCGATGGGATCGGGCAGCGAACCGGGCTGCAGGCCATAGATCCAGCCCTTGCCGTCCGGCGACTTCTGGTGGTCGGCCGACGAACACATTTCGCGTTCCATGGGCAGCACGGCGCCGGGATCGACGGCAATGGTCCGCTCGATGGTGGCGTCTGGCGTCTGGGCCGCGATGGCCATGGCGAAGGTACCGCCGAGGCCGGAGCCGGCGATGACCGGCGAGTAGTAGCGCGGCAGATCGAGCAGACGCTGCAGGTCCTGGTTCACCTGCTCGACGTCGGAGGTGAAATAGGTGCAGTCAGAGGAGGCGGCCGACCCCTTGGCCAGCGTCGCCGGCGTATCGATGGCGACGACGAGGCTGCCGGCCAGCACCAGGCGGCGGGCGGCGATCATGTCGGAGAAGGTGTAACCGTCGGGGCCGGACATCAGGAACACCGCCCCCTTGGGCTGGCCCCAGGGCTTCAGCATTTCCGCGACCACCAGCGTGTCGGAGGTGGGCAGCGGCAGGCGCGGCAGCACGGTCACGGCATAGGCGAGCCCGGCGCCGACGACAGCAACCGCGGCCGCCGCAACGATTTTCAACTTCATTTGGAGACGACTCCCTTGAGACCACCGCCGATGACAAACGTTACGTCGGCCAGCGCCAGCAGGGGGTTGAGACCACCGGCGACCACCATGTAGCGCGGACGCCAGTCTGGATCGAATTTGGCTTTGAAGGCCCGCAGGCCATGGAAATTGTAGAATTTTTCGCCGTGATCGTAGGCGGCGCGGCCGAGCATGTGCCAGAGCGGCGCCACCGGATTATCGGAGAGGCCGGAGAGCGGCGCCATGCCGAGCGAGAACGACTTGTAACCGGCTGCCTTGAAGTGCAGCAGCATGCGGGTGAACAGCAGCTCCATCGTGCCGTTGGGGGCGGTCGGCAGGAAGCGCATCAGATCGATGGCCACCTGCGACTTGCTGGCTGTTTCGAGCAGGTTGGCAAAGGCGTAGATCCGGCCTTCCTTCTTCAGCACCGCCACTGGCTGCTGCAGCACATAGTCGCGTTCGAAGGCGCCGAGCGAAAAGGTCTTTTCACGGGCGTTGCGCTCGCCGAGCCAGGCGCGCGAGACGGCTTCGAGCTCGTCGTAGACCGCCGGCACACCCTCGACCGGAATGATCTCGAAGACGATGCCCTCGCGCTCGGCCTTGTTCATGGCGTTGCGCAGGTTGCCCTTCTTGGTGCCCTTGAGGTCGAACACCGCGAGGTCGACGACCGCTTCCTCGCCGAGCTTGAAGGCCGACAGGCCGACGTCGATGTAGGTCGACAGGTTGTCGGCGGCCACCTGATAGAACACCGCCCGGCCGCCGTGCTGGCGCGACAGCTCGACGAAGCGCCAGACCAGTTCCACGCACGCCTCCGGCTCGCCGATGGGGTCGAACAGGGCGATCCACGAGCGGCCCTGCTTGGCGTACATCAGGAAGGCGTCGCCGTTGTCGGAGAACATCAGCGTCTTGTCGCCCATGCGGACGAGGTTGCCCTCGCTGGTCGCCTGGCGGTCGACGATGGCAATGGCGCGGGAAAGGTCCTCGGGGCCCGGCTGTTCGATGCGGCCGGTGGGCGGCCGCATCAGCAGCCAGGTGGCAATGGCCGCGGCACCGAGACCGATGCCGAGGGCGGCGCGCAGCGAGCGCGGTGCCGTGGCGGAAATCTCGAACTGCCACCACAGGTCATGGCTGTAGGGCACTTCCTTGTAGACGAAGAACAGGATGCCGAGGGCGAGCGCCAGGATGATGGCGATGGAGAGCCACCAGTTGGGCGACAGCCGGTCGGCCAAGAGCGAGGCGCGGCGGGTGAACAGCCGGCGGCTGAAGCCGAGACCGACGAGCAGGATGGCCAGCAGGATGGCTTCGCCGATGGCGGCCGACTTGATGAGAGCCAACGGGATCGACAGGGCGGCCAGCACCATGGCCATCAGGCGGGCACCGTCGAGGCGGTGGACGAGGCCGCGGCCGATGACCATCAGGAACAGACCGATGACCGAACCGACGAAGTGGGCACTCTCGACGAGCGGCAGCGGCAGCAACTGGTCGAGGACGTCGAGGCTGTCGTCGGGGGCTGGCGTCACGCCGGAGAAGACCAGCATGGCGCCGAGCACGATGGTCAGCGTGCCGAGCGTCGTCGGCACGACGCCGCCAACGGCGCGGGCCAGCGCCGGATTGGCCGAGGTGACGCGGCGCGTCTCGCCGACCAGCAGCACCAGCGCCGAGACGATCAGCGGCACGACGAAATAGATGACGCGATAGAGCACCAGCGCCGAGATGACGCCATCGAGTGGCAGCTGGCTGCCGAGGCCGCCAAGGATCAGCGTTTCGAAGACGCCTACGCCGCCGGGTACGTGGCTGAGCACGCCGATGCCGATGGCGACGGCATAGATGGCGAGCAGGGCCGGGAAATCGATGCCGGGGGGCAGCAGCACCCAGAGCACGCCGGCGGCGCAGACGACGTCGACGCCGGTGGCGAACAGCTGGACGATGATCTCGCGTGGCCGCGGCAGCGTGATGTCATGGCCGAAGACGCTGAGCGGCTTCTGCACCAGCGCCGACACGGCGAGCAGGGCGGCGATGGAACCGAGGATGGCAACGGCGACGGCTTTCACCACCAGCGGCGGCAGGCCGACCATCTTGGACAGTTCGTAATCGGCGATGATCAGGCCGATGCCGGTGATGCAGGCAAGGCCGATGCCGAAGGCCGCCGCCACGTAGGCGACCACCTTGGCGATGGCTTCCATGGACAGGCCGAGCGGGGCGTAGAAGCGGAAGCGGATGGCGCCGCCGGTCAAGGGTCCGAAACCGGCGATGTTGCCGACCGAGTAGGCGCAGAAGCTGGCCAGTGCCACCAGCGGGTAGGGCAGCTTGGTACCGGCAAAGCGCAACGCCTCGACGTCGTAGATCGACAGCGCGAGAAAACTGCCGGCCGTGAACAGCAGGGCGAGGCCGATCTGCTTCCAGCTGGTATCCTCGATGGCCGCGACGAGATCGTCGTAGGAGACCTCGGCCAGGATGCGGCTCAGCGCCAGAATGGCCAGCGTGACGATGGCCAGTGCCACGACGGCGACGATGGCCGAGCGATAGCGTCGCACGAATCCCAGGCGTTCGGAGACAGGTGTGTCTTTATAATCGGAATCAATGGTCATGAGAAACGGCGGTCAGCCCCAGCTAGCCTGATTTCGCGACTGTATCGTCGGAGATTGCGTCAATCCCACGGCAAGCCAGTCAGGGGCGCCACGGATAATGGCTGCCCATTGTGTTTTCCATCGGAATTTCCGACAAATTGCCAGAATCGTCTCGCATATCGCAGCCGTATCAATCCAGGACTCACAACATCATGCTCAAGGCTTCCCTGACGGCGGCGGTTCTCGTCATTGGTGACGAGATCCTGTCGGGCCGTACCCGCGACACCAACTCCGGCCACATCGCCGCTTTCCTGACCGAGATCGGCATCGATCTCAGGGAGGTGCGCGTCGTGCCCGACGATCAGGACATGATCGTCGAGGCGGTCAACCTGTTGCGCCAGCGCTATACCTACGTTTTCACCACCGGTGGCATCGGGCCGACCCATGACGACATCACCGCCGACGCCATCGGCGCGGCGTTCGGCGTCGCCGTTGTCCATCATCCTGACGCGGTGGCGATCTTGCGCCAACACTATGCCAGCCCCGGCGAGCTCACCGAGGCGCGGCTGCGCATGGCACGCATTCCCGAGGGCGGCACGCTGATCGCCAACCCGGTGTCCAAGGCACCGGGCTTCCGCGTCGGCAATGTCTTCGTCATGGCCGGCGTGCCGAAGATCATGCAGGCGATGCTGATCAACATCGAGCCGCTGCTCGACACCGGCGTCAAGGTGATTTCCGAGACGCTCGACTGCCCGTTCGGCGAGGGGGTGATCGGCGCGGCGCTCGGCGACATCGCCAAGGCCCATCCCGACGTGTCGATCGGCAGCTACCCGGTGTTGGCCGCCCGCGCCTTTTCGACCAAGCTGGTCATCCGCTCGCGCGATGCGGTGGCGCTGGCCGCCGCCCGGGTGGCCGTCGAGGCCATGCTGGCCGATCTTGTGGCGAAATCGGGGGATGGTACGCAGACCGACTATTGAAATCGGCCGGAAAATTGGCTTTGACGAAGACCACTTCATTCTTGCAAGAGGTAGAACTCACCATGACGACCGGTGACACCCAACCGCTGGCGCCCAAGGCGTTTCCGGTTTCCTGGGATCAGTTCCATCGCGACGCGCGGGCGCTGGTCTGGCGCCTGGCCGGCCACGGCGACTGGCAGGCCATTGTCTGCATCACCCGCGGCGGTCTGGTGCCGGCGGCCATCGTGGCGCGCGAGCTCAACATCCGCGTCATCGAGACGGTCGGCATCGCCTCCTATCACGAGTACCAGGAGCAGGGTGAAACCAAGATCATCAAGGCCGTGAGCCCCGAGGTCATGGCGCTGGGCGGCGGCGATGGCGCCGGCGTGCTGATCATCGACGACCTCGTCGACACCGGCAAGACGGCGCGCGTGGTGCGCGAGATGCTGCCGAAGGCGCATTTCGCCACCGTCTACGCCAAGCCCAAGGGGCGACCGCTGGTCGACACCTTCATCACCGAAGTGAGCCAGGACACCTGGATCTACTTCCCCTGGGATCTCGGCTTCGCTTTCCAGCCGCCGATCGCCAAGGGCGGTTGAACCGCGCCTGTCACGCCCCAAGCCACGCGATCCCGCCGGAGCCTCTCCGGCGGGATTTTTCATGCCGCGCGCCGGGGCGGCGGCCGGTCCGGCGCGCCTTGCCTCGTTAATTGTCCGGAGATTGAGGTGGCGACTTTGTGGCAACGGCCGTCGGCGAGGCGGCCGGCGACGCTTTGTTCGCTCATTCTTGACGATCGGCGGCGATCTTTATTCCCCAGGTAAATAGTTGAGTCCAAGTCGATTTTTCTATTGATCAACCTTTACGTGTGTACGGAATCGACGCGTGCCTGATTCTTGCCCCAGTTTTCTGTCAACGGCGGCGTAAAACCCGGCCATTGGGCGGAGCAAAACCCGGCCAGTA
>CALMMQ010000052.1 GCA_937868725.1 uncultured Pleomorphomonas sp. | reverse complement strand
AGTAGTTCATGTTGGCGATGCCGCCCTCGTAGATGAGGTCGACGATCAGCTTCACTTCGTGCAGGCACTCGAAATAGGCCATCTCGGGCGCATAGCCGGCTTCCACCAGCGTCTCGAAGCCGTTGCGGATGAGCTCGACCAGACCGCCGCACAGCACCACCTGCTCGCCGAACAGGTCGGTTTCGGTCTCTTCGCGGAACGTCGTTTCGATGATGCCCGAACGGCCGCCACCGACGCCCGAGGCGTAGGACAGCGCCAGCTCGAGGGCGTTGCCCGAGGCATTCTGGTTGACGGCGACCAGGCACGGCACGCCGCCACCCTTCTGGTACTCGCCGCGCACCGTGTGGCCGGGGCCCTTGGGGGCGATCATGACGATGTCGACGGTCGACTTCGGCTCGATCAGCGAGAAGTGGATGTTGAGGCCGTGGGCGAAGGCGACAGCGGCGCCGTCACGGATGTGGGGGGCGATGTCCTGCTTGTAGATGTCGGCCTGCAGCTCGTCCGGCGTGGCGATCATCAGGAAGTCGCCCCAGGCGGCCGCCTCGGCGACGCTCATGACCTTGAGGCCGTCGGCCTCGACCTTCTTGGCCGTAGACGAACCCGGACGCAGGGCGATGGCGATGTCCTTGACGCCCGAGTCCTTGAGGTTCAGCGCATGGGCGCGGCCCTGCGAGCCGTAGCCGACGATGACGACCTTCTTCGACTTGATGAGATTGAGATCAGCGTCGCGATCGTAATAAACGCGCATTTTCTTTTCCCTTTCCTCGCCCGTGACAGGCAGTTATGGCGACCGGTTCCTCCCCGGCCGGTAAGTGAAACTCAGTTGGCTTCGCCCCGCCCGTACAGGCGGAAGAACTGATCGATGGAGAGCCGCGCCCGCGCCTCGATCACCTCGGCCCGGGCCTCCGGCGCCTCGCCAAGCAGATAACGGACGTGCAGATCGCGGACGATGAGGCCGTAGAGCGTTTCGTAGACCTCGGCGACGTCGACATAGTAAAGATGGCCATGGCGCCGTCCGGTCTCGATCAGCGCCCGAGCCCTGAGCTCGATCGGCAGCCGGCCGTGACCGCGCAGCAATTGGCCGAGCCGGGCGCCGTCGCGATCGGCCTGACCGATGGCAAGGCGATTGAGCGCCAGCGACACCTCGCCGGCGATCACCGTGATCAGGTCGACGGCGAACACCTCGAGATTGCGACGGAATTCCTCGGGACTGGCCGCCCCGTGGCCGCCCGACGGGGTGCGCACCTTGGAAGCCTGGTAGGTGATCATGGCGGCCAGCAGGCCGTCGCGATCGCCGAACCACTTGTAGAGGCTTTCCTTGGAGCAGTTGGCCGCCCGCGCCACGCCGGCCGTGGTCAGCGCCTTCTCCCCGCCTTCGACCAGCAGCTGCAGCGCGCATTCCAGAACGGCGTTCTGGCGCGGTGTCAGCACTTCGGCCTTGGGCAGATCGGGGGTCGTCAGCATGGCGGCTTCGGCAGCAAGAGAAAGTACCGTACGGTACGGTTCGTAGCGTTTATAGGGTGGTGCCCCCAGCCTGTCAAGAGGGAGGCGGATAGGGCCGCCCCCACGGTGGCCACCGCCCCGATTGCGGCGCGGCATCGGCAGAGGCGCCGGACGTTTCGCCGCGTGCCCCGCCCCAGTCGCCGCCATTGCAACCGAAGCGAATCTGTGCGCTACCAGGTTCGACAACCAGCCACGCCGACCAGCGGCAAGCGCGGGGGACCGGCGATGATCGAGCTATGTGCCATGAGCGGCGCACAATACCAGGGCTATCTCGACTATTTCATTGCCGACTACGCCGATGAGATCGCCGCCAACTACGGCCTGCCCGGCGCGGAGGCCCTGGACCAGGCCCGGCGCGAAGTCGAGGACGGCCTGCCACAGGGCTTGGCAACGCCCGGCCAGGTGCTGCTGTCCATCATCGATCCGGCCACCGGCGAGGTGATCGGCTACATCTGGTACAAGCACAGCACCGAGGCGCGTTCGGTGTTCATCTACGACTTCTCGATCCTGCCAGCCCATCGCGGCAAGGGACTTGGCAAGCGGGCGCTGGTCCTGCTCGAGGACGAACTCGGCCGCCAGGGCATCCGCCAGATGAAGCTGCGCGTCGCCGGCGACAACCTGCGCGCCAAGCACGTCTACGACGTCTCCGGCTTTCGCGTCACCGGCTTCAACATGAGCAAGATCATCGAGCCGCGCTAGAAACGGTCCGGCCAACGGTCAGGAAGCGGTTGCCGGATGCGGCGCCGGCGCCTAACTTGCGTGCCGAGCTATCTGACCGGCGCGGACCGTCCCTTCGCCGCCGCCGCAACAATTGGAACTGCAAGATGAGACTGTTGGTTACGGGAGCCGGTGCCACCGGCGGCTATTTCGGCGGACGCCTGGCCGGCGCCGGCCGCGACGTGACGTTCCTCGTGCGCCCCGGCCGCGCTGCCCAATTGCGCCAGAACGGGCTCGATATCGTCAGCCCGAACGGCAATCTCTCCGTCCGGCCAAAGATTGTGACCGCCGACGAGCTCAAGGACGGTTTCGACGTCATCCTGCTGACGGTGAAGAGCTATTCGCTCGCCGCCGCCCTCGACGACCTCGCTCCGGCCGTCGGTCCGGCCACGCTCATCGTGCCGGTGCTCAACGGCATGCGCCACCTCGACACCATCGCCGAGCGCTTTGGCGTCAACGCCGTCGCCGGCGGCCTCTGCCGCATCGTCGCCACGCTCGACAACGCCGGACGCGTGGTGCAGTTGACGCCGCTGCACGATCTCGTCTTCGGCGAGCTCGATGGCAGCCTCAGTCCGCGCATCAAAGCCGTGGCCGACGTTCTCGCCGGCGCCGGTTTTGCCACGCGCCTGTCGGACAACATCCGTCGCGACATGTGGGGCAAGTGGCTGCTGCTCGCCGCTCTCGGCGCCGTCACCTGCCTGATGCGCGGTTCCATCGGCGAGATCGTCGCCGCCCCCGGCGGCCGCGCCTTCGCCGACGCCGTCATCGACGAATGCCTCGCCGTCATCGCCGCCGTCGGCACACCGCTCGACCCGGCCGCCATCACCATGACGCGCACGCTCCTGACCGAAGCCGGCTCGCCGTTCGTCTCGTCGATGTATCGCGATCTCATCGCCGGGCACGAAATCGAAGCCGACCAGATCGTCGGCGATCTCGTCGGCCGCGCCGGCCGGGCGGGCGTGCCGACGCCGCTGCTCAGCGCCGCCTACAGCCACCTCTGCGTCTACGCCGCCCGCCGCTAGATGTGAGCATCCGCCGATCAGGCGTCGGTGTCGCCAAGCGCCGCCCGGTAGCGGCGCACCGTTTCGGCCATGCCGTACAGCATGGTATCGGCAATGAGGGCGTGGCCGATCGACGCTTCGTTGATCACCTTGCTGCGACCGACCAGCGGCGGCAGATTGGCGAGCGTCAGGTCGTGGCCGATGTTGACCCCAAGGCCGGCGGCGGCGGCGGCGGCGGCCGTCGCCACCACCTCATCGAGCCGCAGCTTGTTCTCATGCGGGTCGAACGTGTGGCCGTAGGGGCCGGTGTAGATCTCGATGCGCCGGGTGGCCGTGCGGGCGGCCAGTTCGGCGACGGCGGGATCGGCGTCGATAAAGATCGACACGCGCATGGCCGCGCCCTGCAGCCGCGCCACCACCCCACGCAGAAACTCGAAATTGGCCGCCACGTCCCAGCCGTGATCGGACGTGTTCTGTCCCGGCAGGTCGGGCACCAACGTCACCTGATCGGGACGCGCCGCCTCGCAGAGGCGCAGGAAATCCTCGGTGGGATAGCCTTCGATGTTGTACTCGCGATCCGGCCAGTCGGAGCGGATCAGCTCCTCGAGCTCGAACACGTCGGTGCGGCGGATGTGGCGCTCGTCCGGACGCGGATGCACGGTGATCCCCACCGCCCCGGCCTCGAGCGCAATGCGGCTGAGCCCGGTCACCGACGGCCATGGCAGATCGCGCCGGTTGCGCAGCTGGGCGATGGCGTTGACGTTGACGGAGAGCTTGGCGTGGTTTTCGAGCATGACGGGTCACCGGGCGACGAGCGTTGACGCGCGGACGAACCGTCTTCGGACAGGCACCTTCCGCGAGGGGAATGACGATAGTCCGCCGCCGACACCGGCACAATGGGGCATCCCGCCGAAAGCAAGCTCCCGGCGGGATGGGGGTGTCCCCGGCTTCCAGAGCAGCCGCCGATCAGGTTGCCGGATCTGATCGACAAGCGGCTGCTCGAGCCTATGCTGCTGGAGCGATTTCTTGTCGACCTGACCGAACCGTCAGGTCGGAAAGCGCTCTGCTGCCGATGCGGTCAGCTGGCCGGGCTGTCGACGATGCCGGCGCGACCGCGGGCCAGCGCCGCCAGACCGGTACGCGCCACCTCGACGAGGCCGCATTCCTTCATGATCGACACGAAGCGGTCGATGTCCGACGGCGTGCCGGTGATCTCGAACACATAGCTTTCGAGCGTGGCGTCGACGGTGCGGGCGTTGAACGCCTGCGCCAGCCGCAGCGCCTCGTCGCGCAGCTCGCCGCGACCGCCGACCTTGACCAGCGCCAGCTCGCGTTCGATGGATTCGCCCGACCAGGTCAGGTTGACCACCTTGTGAACCGGCACCAGGCGGCCGAGCTGGTGCATGATCTGCGAGATCACCGGCGGCCGGCCGGTGGTGACGACGGTGATGCGCGACAGATGCTTCTCGTGCTCGACTTCCGAGACGGTAAGGCTTTCGATGTTGTAGCCGCGCCCCGAGAACAGGCCGATGACGCGGGCTAGAACGCCGGGTTCGTTATCGACGAGGACGGAAAGCGTGTGGCTGCGTTCGGTGTTGGGAACCTCTTCCTCAAGGAAGTAGGTCGACTGGGACTGGCCTGCGACGATCATCATTTTATGTGATCCATGAAACGGTTGCGTTCGTTATGGCTATCGTCCGGGTTCACACCAGGGCCTTGCCGGCGGCGCCGATGGCATTGCCGATCTCCTCGTCGGAGACCTCTTCGCCGAGCAGCATCTCGTTGTGCGCCTTGCCCGAGGGAATCATCGGGAAGCAGTTGGCGAGATTGGCCACGCGGCAGTCGAAGATCACCGGCCGCTTGATGGAGATCATCTCCTCGATGGCGGCATCGAGATCGCCGGGCTTGCTGCAGGCGATGCCGACGGCGCCGTAGGCTTCCGCCAGCTTGACGAAGTCCGGCATGGCTTCGACATAGGAATGGCTGAGGCGGTTGCCGTGCAGCAGCTGCTGCCACTGCCGCACCATGCCCATGTACTGGTTGTTGAGGATGAACGCCTTGACCGGCGCGCCAGCCTGAACCGCCGTCGCCATCTCCTGGATGTTCATCTGGATCGAGGCGTCGCCGGCGACATCGATGACCAGCGCGTCGGGATGGGCCACCTGCACGCCGATGGCCGCCGGCAGGCCGTAGCCCATGGTGCCGAGACCGCCCGACGTCATGAAGCGCTTGGGCTCATCGAAGCCGTAGAACTGCGCCACCCACATCTGATGCTGACCGACTTCCGTCGTGATGTAGGTGTCGCGGTCCTTGGTCAGCGCGTAGAGCCGCTCGATGGCGTACTGCGGCATGATGACTTCGGACGAGTTCTTGTAGGTCAGGCACTTCTTGGCCCGCCAGCTGTCGATCTGCTTCCACCACGCTTTGTGCGCGGCGGTGTCGACCGTCGGGTTGAGATCGAGCCAGGCCTCGGTCAGCTGGCCGAGGATATGGGCGACGTCGCCGACGATCGGCACGTCGACCAGGACGTTCTTGTTGATCGACGACGGATCAATGTCGATGTGGATCTTCTTGGACTTGGGCGAGAAGGCGTCGATGCGACCAGTGATGCGGTCGTCGAAGCGGGCGCCGATGCAGACCATGACGTCGCAATCGTGCATGGCCAGATTGGCTTCATAGGTCCCGTGCATGCCCAGCATGCCCAGCCAGTTCTTGCCCGAGGCCGGATAGCCGCCGAGGCCCATCAGCGTCGAGGTGATCGGGAAGCCGGTCATCTCGACGAACTGGCGCAGCAACCGCGACGCGTCGGCGCCGGAGTTGATGACGCCGCCGCCCGAGTAGATCACCGGCTTCTTGGCGGCCGCCATCAGCGCCACCGCTTCCTTGATGGCCTCGACCCGCCCCTTGACCGGCGGGTTGTACTGGGTGAGCGGCTTACCCTTGAAGTTCTCGTAGGTGCCGGTCTGGAACTGGATGTTCTTGGGAATGTCGACCAGCACCGGGCCGGGGCGGCCGGTGGTGGCGATGCGGAAGGCTTCGTGCAGCACGTGCGGCAGGTCTTCGATGCGGCGAACCAGCCAGTTGTGCTTGGTGCACGGCCGGGTGATGCCGACGGTGTCGGCTTCCTGGAAGGCGTCGGTGCCGATGAGATGGGTGGGAACCTGACCGGTGATGCAGACCATCGGAATGGAATCGAGCAAGGCATCGGCCAGTGCCGTCACCATGTTGGTGGCGCCGGGACCGGAGGTGACCAGCGCGACGCCGACGCGACCGGTCGAGCGGGCATAGCCTTCGGCGGCATGACCGGCGCCCTGCTCGTGGCGGACCAGAACGTTGTGAACCTTGTCCTGCTGGTAGAGTTCATCGAAGATCGGCAGCACCGAGCCGCCTGGGTAGCCGAAGATCGTGTCCACGCCTTGGTCGGCCAGCGCCTGGATGACCATTTCCGCGCCTGTCATCTGCCGTGTCATCGCTTGAGTTCCTCGAGCTTCATGCGCCCGTCCGGGCTTGCAATCTCAGTTTTCTGCGGTCGTTCAGGTAATAAAAAAGGCCCCGAAAGGGACCTGATCATGCGCACCATGGCAATTGGCCGACTTCGTTACGAAGCCTCCATCACGGTGCGCCTACTAAGTACTACGATCGAGCTCAACAGCATTTTGTCCTCGCAGCGCGTCGACACACTCCGCCCCGACGCAAGCAGTCTGCAACCTACAGAGCCGCGAAACAGCGGTCAAGCCCCTATTGCAGGTGTCGTGCGAGCTCGGCGGCAAGCCGCGCCATGTCGCCCGAACGGGCCGGGTCGACGCGCCGCCAGTCCGGCATCTGGTTGCGGAACCAGGTTTCCTGGCGCTTGGCATATTGCCGGCTCGCCGCCACCGCCGCCGTGATCGCCTCATCCAGCGTCAGATGCCCGGCGGCGGCCGCCATCAGTTCGGGCACGCCGATGGCCTTCATGGCCGGCAGATCGTCGGCAAGGCCCAGCCGGGCAAAGGCCGCCGCTTCCTCAAGGCCACCGGCCGCCACCATCGCCTCGAAGCGCTCGGCGATGCGCTGGTGCAGCAAAGGCCGCTCCGGCGTGATGACCACCCGTTCCAGCCGGAAGCCGGTCAACAGCGGCCGCGACCGTTTGGCCTGCCAGGCCGACAGCGGCCGGCCGCTGCTGTCGTGCACTTCGAGCGCTCGCAGGATGCGCTGGGTGTCGTTGGGGTGCAGGCGGCCGTAGAGCACGGGATCGCACACCTGCAGCTCGCGGTACAGTTCGTGCGCCGACACGTGCCGCGCCCGCTCGCGCCAGAAGGCCCGCACCTCGTCCTTGACCGGCGGCACATCGGAAAGCCCGTCGGTCAGGGCGTTGAAATAAAGGCCGGTGCCGCCAACGATGACCAGCGGCCGGTCGCCAGACGCGGCGATGGCAGCGGCGAAGTCGTCGAGATAACGGGCCACGGTGTAGCCGTCGGCGCTGGCGACGTGACCATAGAGCCGATGCGGCACTCGTGCCTCGTCGTCCGGGCTTGGCCGGGCCGTGAGAACGCGGAGTTCGGCGTAGACCTGCATGGAATCGGCATTGATCACCACGCCGCCGGCCGCTTCCGCCAGTTTGATGGCAAGAGCCGACTTGCCGCTGGCCGTCGGTCCCGCTATCAGGACCGCGCGCGGGTTTCCGAGGGGGAGAGCCGCCATGATCGGAGCCTTTCGATGTCGCTGGTCGCCACGCTTGTCTCATCTCCCGCCGATCCGCAAGTCTCCGACCGGCTGATCGCCCGCGCCGCCGCCGCCCTCGGCGCCGACGCCACCGCCGTCCTCGCCCCCGGCATCGCCGCCGATCTCGCCCTGCCCGCCGGTCTCGACCGGGCCGAAGCCCGACGCCGGCTCGCTGACGTCCTCGCCGGCGAAAAGGTCGACCACGCCGTGCTGCCGCTCGCCGATCGCGCCAAGAGGCTGCTGGTCGCCGACATGGATTCGACCATGATCGGTCAGGAATGCATCGACGAGCTTGCCGCCTTCGTCGGCCTCAAGGACCACGTCGCCGCCATCACCGAGCGCGCCATGCGCGGCGAGATCGCCTTCGAGCCGGCGCTGCGCGAGCGCGTCGGCCTGCTCAAGGGCCTGTCGGTGCACGTCGTCGACGAAGTGATCGCCAGCCGTATCACGCTGACCCCCGGCGGCCGCGAAATGATCGGCACCATGCGCGCCAACGGCGCCTACACGGCGCTGGTCTCCGGCGGCTTCACCCTGTTCACCGGCCGCATCGGCGCCATGATCGGCTTCAACGAGGACCGCTCCAACACCCTGATCCAGGACGGCGATCAGCTGGCCGGCCAGGTGGCCGAGCCAATCCTCGGCAAAAAGGCCAAGCTCGACAGCCTGATCGAGCTGCGCCAGAGATTCGGCCTCACCCGCGCCCAGACCACCGCCATTGGCGATGGCGCCAACGATCTCGACATGATCAACGAGAGCGGTCTCGGCATCGCCTTCCACGCCAAGCCCAAGGTGGCGGCCGAGGCGGAGGTGTCGATCCGCCACGGCGATCTCACGGCCGTGCTCTATCTGCAGGGCTACCGCCGCGACCAGTTCGTCACGCTC
>CALMMQ010000051.1 GCA_937868725.1 uncultured Pleomorphomonas sp. | reverse complement strand
GTATCACATGTAGAGCGCCTCGCCCTCCAGCCCCTTGTAGAGCCCGGCCACTTCCTCGGCGTAGCCATTGAACAGCCGTGTCGGCACCAGCTCGCCGCTGCCGAGCAGCCGTTCTTCCGCCTGGCTCCAGCGCGGATGCGGCACGGCCGGATTGACGTTGGCCCAGAAGCCGTATTCCGACGACTGCAGCTGCTGCCAGAAGTTCACCGGCCGCTCCTCGGTGAAGCTGATGCGGACGATCGACTTGATCGACTTGAAGCCATACTTCCACGGCAGCGCCAATCGCAGTGGCGCCCCGAAGACATTGCCGAGCGGCTTGCCATAGACGCCGGTCACCATGAAGGCGAGATCGTTGGTTGCCTCGGCCATGCTGAGCCCCTCGACATAGGGCCAGGGGTAGAGGCCATCCTTGAGACCGGGGGCCATGGCCGGATCGTTGAAGGTCTCGAAGCGGACGTATTTGGCCGAGCCGAGCGGCCGGGCCCGTTCGATCAGCGCCCGCAGGGGAAAGCCGGTCCATGGCACGGTCATCGACCACGTCTCGACGCAGCGATGGCGGTAGATGCGCTCCTCCATCGGCAGGCCGGCGCACAGCGCCTCGATGTCCCAGGTTCTGGGCGCTTCGACGAGGCCGTCGACAACCACCGCCCAGGGAAACGGCTTGAACGTGTCCGCATAGCGGTAGACGTATTTGGAGGACGTGAACTCGTAAAAGTTGTTGAACGTCGAGGCCGCCTTTTCCTCGGTCAGCGGCCGATCAGCCGTGAACGCCTTGTTGGCCTTGGCGGGGAACTGGCTGTCGAGCGGCGTGGCGGCCCGGGCCGAGCCCATACCGGCGAGGCCGGCCACGCCGAAGCCCAATGCGGCCAGGAGCCGTCGGCGATCGAGATAAACATCGTGGGGCGTGGTCTGGTGTTCGGCGATTTCCCAGCGGCGGCGCGATCGGATCAGCATGGTCGTCTCCTCGGGAGGGGGCCGCTGCCATCCCTCCGGACAACGGTCCAGACTACATCTTAATGCATCCAGTTCGCACATCGGTTCAGGATTGTGACGGTGGCCGTCACTTCATCGTGACACCGGCCCTTGCCACGTCCTTCCCCCCAGTTTGGGAACCCCGTTGACCGCCACAACGGTCTCGGCTATCCCTGTTGCATTGAATCGTTTCATGGACCAAGGCCCGTCCCGTTGCCTGGTCCATGAGGGACCGCCCCGCTGGAAAGCTCAATCATGACCACCACCCCCAGACGCGCCCGCTGGTCGATCGCGGCTATCTTCTTCACCAACGGCGCCCTGTTCGGCAGCTGGGCGCCCAACGTGCCGCTGGTGCGCGATCGCCTCGGCCTGACCGACGGCCAGCTGTCCATCGCCCTGCTGGCCCTGGCGCTCGGCGCCGTAGTGTCGATGCCGCTGGCCGGCTATCTCGATTCGCGCTTCGGCAGCGGCGGTCCGGCCAAGCTGTCGACCCTGCTGATGGTGCTGGCGCTGCCGCTGTTGGCGCTGGCGCCCAACCTCCCCAGCCTCGTGCTGGTTGCCCTGCTGTTCGGCGCCTGCAACGGCGTTGGCGACGTGTCGATGAACGCCCACGCCGTCGAGGTCGAGCGCCAGTACGGCCGGCCGATCATGTCCGGCCTGCACGCCACCTGGTCGATCGGCGGCTTCCTCGCCTCCTCGACCGCTGGCCTGCTGCTGGCCCACGTCTCGACACTCGCGCACTTCATCGGCGTCGCCGCCGTGTTCGTGGTGGTGACCGTGCTGGCCTGGTCCGGCCTGTTCCCCGGCGAGGCCGATCGCGGCGAAGCCGGCTCGCACTTCGCCCTCCCCAGCCGCTCGGTGCTGGTGATCGGCTTGTTGACGATGATCTGCTTCCTGACCGAGGGCGCCATGCTCGACTGGAACGCCGTCTTCATGCGCCAGAGCTTTGCCACCAACGCGACGATGACCGCCGCCGGCTACGCCGCCTTCGCCGGCGGCATGGCCACCGGCCGCTTCTCCGGCGACTTCATCCGCCTGCGCGTCAGTGCCGTGCGCATCGTCCGCTGGGGGGGGCTTCTGGCCGCCGCCGGACTGGTGCTGGCGACGCTGTCGTCCGACGTCTACGTGTCGATCGTCGGCTTTGCCATCGCCGGTCTCGGCATCTCCAACTTGGTGCCGCTGATGTTCACCGCCGCCGGGCGCGCCAACGTCGGCTCGGCCGGCAAGGGCGTCGCGGCCGCCGCCACCTGCGGCTACTGCGGCTTCCTGGCCGGACCGCCGATCATCGGGTTCCTCTCCGAACACACCGGTCTCGCCCCGGCCTTCCTGTTGCTGGCCGGCGGCTGCGCCATCGTCGCCACCTTCGCCTTGGCCGCCAAGCCGGCCAACCACCTCGGACAGGACTGACCAAAGGACCGGTCGTCAACGTAATTCGGGTCTTGCATAGCCTATGCAAGATGCAATAGATCAGGGCCTGCCGCGTCCGGTCGGTCGCGGCGCCCTTTCACTTGCGTTTCGGAGACGCCACACGTCATGTCTTTCCTTGCCCAGTCACTCGCCCGCGTGAAGCCTTCTGCCACCATCGCCGTCACCAACAAGGCGCGCGAACTCAAGGCCGCCGGTCGCGACGTGATCGGCCTCGGCGCCGGTGAGCCCGATTTCGATACCCCTGACAACATCAAGGAAGCGGCGATCAAGGCCATTCGCGACGGCAAGACGAAGTACACGGCCGTGGACGGCATTCCCGAACTCAAGGCGGCCATCGTCGACAAGTTCAAGCGCGAGAACGGCCTCAGCTACAAGCCGGCCCAGATCACCGTCGGCACCGGCGGCAAGCAGGTGCTGTACAACGCCCTGATGGCGACGGTGAATCCCGGCGACGAGGTGCTGATTCCGGCGCCCTACTGGGTGAGTTATCCCGACATGGTGCTGCTGGCCGGCGGCACGCCGACCTTCGTCTCGGCCGGCATCGAGACCAATTTCAAGGTCACCGCCGCGGCGCTTGAGAAGGCGATCACGCCGAAGACCAAGTGGTTCATCTTCAACTCGCCGTCCAACCCG
>CALMMQ010000050.1 GCA_937868725.1 uncultured Pleomorphomonas sp. | reverse complement strand
ACGGGCGGAGCCGTCCAGAACGGGGGCGGCGATGACTAAGCTGCCACCATCGGTCCGGGTCATGCAAACCATGGGCACCTGCATCTTCATCGTTGGTGTGTTCAACTATCTCACTGGCCTTCCCGTGTTTCCGAGAATGGATCAGGTGACGTTCTTGCTTGCCGTCGTCGCCCTTATGCGGATCGAGCGCGGAGGCGACCGTGGCCAATAAGTTGAAACCCTTCACCTGCACCTATCGCTTCGAGGGGCGCCCGATCGGCATCACAGTCGAGGCCCGGTCTTGGGAAGAAGTGTCCGCCCGGCTCCGGGCGATCGGCACGACTGCCATTGTCAACGGCGAGCAGATTGCTGAGTTCGACGCATTTCCCGGCATGACGTTCACCAAGCGCGGTCTGCGGAAGCTTCTCCGTTTCGTCCGGAGGATCGCGCGATGACCGGGATCTACTTCGACGGAACCGTTCGCCTCAGAACCTACACCGCCACGTCCAAGGGCGCGAAGGCAACGATCAAAATCGAGCTGGAGACCTCTGACCGGTTTGACCTCGCATCGGTGCTCCGCCAGTGCGACGAGATCGATCGCCAGCAACGCGAAGCCGTAAAGCCCGCTCCCGAAGCAAACCGGCCCGCCACCAGGAAGGCGCAGCTCGCGCTGCCCGCCCCACTTCTCAAACTTGAGGATCATAGGGAGAGCGACACATGACCTCTTCTATCGCCGCCATGCACGTTGCCCGCAAGCAGCTAGACCTGGACGAGGACGTGTATCGCGCCAAGCTCTTCGCCATCACCGGCAAGTCGTCGGCCAAGGACATGACCGAGGCCGAGCGCCAGAAGGTGCTCGGCGAGTTTCGCAAGGTCGGTTTCCAGCCGGCGCCGGGCCGCGCCGCTGGCCGCCGGCAGCTTGCTGGTCCGTACGCGAAGAAGCTCCAGGCGCTCTGGATTGCCGGCTGGAACCTCGGCCTGGTCGCCGATCGCGATGACAAGGCCATGCTTGCTTTCGTCAAGCGCCAGACCGGCCTCGACGACACGCGCTTCCTACACCACGCCGACGACGGCCGCGCGGCGATCGAGGGGCTGAAGGGCTGGCTGAAGCGGGACGCCGCCGTAATGTTCGGCAACACCAACGGCTGCGAGTGGCTTGCCGCCGATGGCGCAAAGATCGCCTGGGCGCAGTGGCGCATCCTGACGCCCGGCGCAAACCTGATGGTGCGCAAAGGGTTTGACGAGGCAGTGCAGGCGATCCTCGGCATCCGTCTGGTCTGGCTGGCCGATGTGAAGCCGAAGGACTGGCAGACGGTCATGAATGCCCTTGGCGAGCGCGTGCGCGCCGCCGGGAAGGCAGGTGCGTGATGGTTTTCGTCACTGATCACGCCATCCTCCGCTACCTCGAACGTGCCCATGGTCTCGACATCGAGGCCGTTCGCAACCACATCGCCAGCCTGTGCGCAACCGGCGCGGAGCTTGGCGCGCTCGCGGTCAAGGTCGAGAGCGTGAAATTCGTCCTGGTTGCGGTCGGCCCGGACACGACGGTCACCACCGTCGTCAAGCGGCACTGGCCCGTCACGCCGCGGAGCGTCCAGAAATGATGACGCGTCCGGCCCTCCCGCTCTTCGAGACCAACACGCTGCAGGCCATTCAAGCCGAGCGTGAGGCCATTTCGAAGAAGCTTCAAAAGGGCGGCCGGGACGCCCGCGCGCGCATCCACCTCGAGGACAAGATGCGCAAGCTCACCGCGCAACAGATCGAGATCGAGACCAAGCTCGGCTTAGGGAGGCAGATGTGAGCAAAAGCAGCCTTCCCGGTCTCCTCGCTGTCATCGCCGATATAGCCGGAAAGGACGTGGCGCTGGAAATCGCCCGCTCCCGCGGCGGCACGCGCGTGACCATTCCCGCGCGGGCGGAACCGGGCCATTGGCTGACCAGCCTCGTGGGGATGGACGTCGCCGACCGTATCTGCCGAGGGCTCGCAACCATCAACGCAGACGGCCGCCTTGATGGCGTCCGTGACGAAGTTATTCCTCTCGGCCCAGTCTCGGTCATGCGGCTTGCCCGCCAGCGCGCGGCCAAAGCCATCGAGAACGGCGCCAGCGCCCGCGAGGCCGCGCGGGAGGCAGGCTTGCACGAGCGCACGATATGGCGCATGAAAGCCAAGGACAAAAATCAGGGCGAACTGTTCTGATCCTCGCCGCCTGACAGGTGTCAGCCGCGATTTTCCTCCGACACTCTCCATAGTCCCGCCAGATCGCCGGAACGATTTCCGGTTGTTTTCCGATCTGGGGGCCTCTTTCCGTGACGACAATCTCCTTTGACCAGTGGGTCATCTCGCGCCTGCTCGCCCATGGCGCATATGCCGGCAAGGTCGACGATGCGCCCGGCCGCAAGATGATCGAAGCCATCAAGCGGTTCCAGGCGGCCGAAGGGCTGGAAGTGACGGGCATGGCGAACACCGCCACGGTCACCGCCCTTCGCCGTTCGTCGGCCGCGCCGAACGCCAAACTCATCATCGCTCCGGATACGCCGACCGAGCCCGTCTGGATGCGCGAGGCTCGTCGCTATCTCGGCCTTCGCGAGATCGTCGGCCGTGGTTCGAACTCGATTATCATGTCCTGGGCGAAGCGCCTCGGCGGATGGGTGGCGAGCTTCTACAACGACGATGATATTCCGTGGTGCGGTCTGGCGCTCGGGGCCTGGATCGCGATTACGCTGCCCGAGGAGGCGCTGCCGTCGAACCCGCTCGGCGCACTCAACTGGAGCACCTTCGGCATCGGCCTCACCCAACCCGCGCGCGGCGCCATCATGGTCTTCAAGCGGGACGGCGGCGGGCACGTCGGCCTCTACATCGGCGAAGACCAGACGCATTATCACATTCTCGGCGCCAACCAGAGCAACAGCGTTTCGGTCACCCGCATCGAGAAATCGCGACTGGTCAAGATCCGCTATCCGAAGACCGGCGGCAATCCGATCGGCGGTCCCGTCCATCTCTCGGCCAAGGGCGTTCCGGTGACGAGGAACGAGGCATGAAGGAAGGTCCCGCTTACAACACCACGAAGCGCTGGATGAAGCTCTCCTTCGTCTTCGGTTGGCTGGTCATCTTTCTGATCATCGGCGGGGGCCTGCGGGGCTCGCGCGAAGCCGTCGAGCTTGCCGGCATCGTTGTGCCCTCCATGATCCTGCTGATTGCGGCCATGCTCGGCATCCATCGCTATACGGGGTCGATGGATTTTCGGGCGATGCAGGATCGAACCCCGGCCATCCCTTCGGCCTACAATGCCCGCGACGAGCCGGCGGGAGAAGTCCAGTGATCGCCGCATTTCAGGGGCGGGCGGCGCAGGTCCTGATCGGTCTCGCGCTGCTCGTCGGCCTTCTCCTCGCCGCCTGGTTCATCCTCGACAGGCTCGACACGATGATCGAGCGGGCTAAGCGGGCGGCCATCGAGAGCCGGGACGCCTACTGGACGGCCCAGATCGAGCGGGGAAACGCTGAAGCCAATCGCCGCATCGCCGACCAGGCGAAAGCGGCGCTCACCATTGAGACGGAAGCGAACGCCCGTATCCGCGCCGTCGAAAACCAACTTGCCAATCTGGAGACTGCGAATGCGGCCCTGCCTCATGGCGATGCTTGCGGCCTCGGCCGCGATCGCGTGCGCCTGCTCCCCCGTTGATCGAAAGCCGGTCATCCGCGTTGTCTACGTCAAGGCGACCATGCCGGAGAGCGCGCGCCAGAAGTGCGCGGCCCCGGTAACGCTGCCCGATCGGGACATGCCCTCCGGCGAAGTGACGACGAAATGGGGCGCCGATCGAGCGGCGCTCTTGACCTGTGAAACGAGGCGCGCTGCTGCGGTCGCGGCCGGCGACGCCTCCGGAGAAAACCATTGATGGACCTTTCGATCATCATGCCCTGGATCGGCGCAGCCCTTTCGATCATCGCCCTCGGAACCCAGCTCAAGGCGATCATGTCATCCGGCGAGAAGAAGCTCGATGAGCGGCTCACCAAAGCCGAGAACACACTCGTCGGATACGACCGCCGCATCCAGACGGTGGAAGGCGAGATCAAGCATCTGCCGACGCGCGAGGCGCAGCATCAGATCGAGATCAGCCTGGAGAAAATCAACGGCCGGCTCGACACGCTGGCCGAGAGCCTCAAGCCGATCAAGCACAACGGCGAAATGCTGAATGAGCTGCTGCGCGAGCAGGTCAAGGCAGCGAGCAAGTAGACAGGAGCGCCAAGGGGATGAATGCCATGGGGGTTGATTGGGATCGTATCCGGCGCGAACGCGCGCGCCTCGTTATCCTGAAGGCACTGGCCGAGCAAACCAACGGGACGCTGGACAGCAGCATGCTGGAAGAGGTTCTGCCGATCTTCGCCATTCGCGAGACGCGGCAGTGGATCCACGAGCAGATGGAGCATCTGGCAGCGCACAACGCGATCAAGCTCACACGGGAAGGCACGGTTCTCATTGGCACGCTGAAGCAGGCCGGCCGTCGCCACCTCGACCGTGACGACATCCTCATTGGCGTGTCCCGTCCCTCCGAGCCGGGAACGTGAGCATGGGGCGCGGTCGCCTTTCCAATATCGAGCTGCTGCCCGAACCCTGCGCTCCGGAGGTGGAGTGGGCAGCGGTCGAGTTGCAGAAGCGCGAGCGCACGCAAACCGAGATTTACAGCGAGTTCGTGTCGCGGCTCGAAGCCATCCAGCGCGAGCACCGGGGCGAGCTGGACTTCGTCATTCCGTCCTTCACGGCCTTTAACCGCTACTCGCTCAACCTTGCGCGGATGACGCAACGCATCAACCAGACGCGGGACATTGCCAGCACACTCGCCAGCAAATTCGACGCCGAGGCATCCGACGATCTGACCCTGATCGCGGCCGAGGCGATCAAGACGCTGATCTTCGAGCTGCTCACCGCCGGCGGCGAGGCCGGCATCGATCCGAAGGGCGCGATGTCGCTCGCCAACGCGCTCCGGTCGGCGACACAGGCGCAGGGGATTTCCTCCGCCCGCCGCCAGAAGGTCGAGCAGGATCTTGCCGAGAAGGCAAAGTCCGCCGTCCAGGCCGTCGTCCGGACGAAGGGTGTCTCGGCGGAAGCCGCGCAGGAGATCCTTGACCGCTTCCTCGGTGTCAACAAATGAGCGGCCCGATCTCGAAAAAGGATTGGGCCGAGGCGCGCCGCCTCTCGATCGACGCGGTGCTGGAGCGGATCGAGAAGCGCAAGGCGCTCTTGCCGTACCAGCAGCGCACAGTCGCGCTCCTCGAAAGCACCGGCTGCCAGGTGCTCTTCATCGAGAAGAGCCGACGCATCGGTCTGACATGGGGTTTTGCCTCCTACGCCGTTCTGCGCGCCGCCCGCGCCCGCGAGGCCGGCGGCATGGACGTGATGTACATCTCCTATTCCCAGGAGATGACCCGCGAATTCATCGACGCCTGCGCCATGTGGGCGCGCGCCTTCAACCAGCTCGCCGGCGAGATGGAGGAGTTCGTCTTCGAGGACGAAGACGACATCGAGGGCAAACGCGCCATCCAGGCGTTCCGGATCAAGTTCGCCTCGGGCTTCGAAGTCGTCGGCCTGTCCTCAGCGCCGCGATCGCTCCGCGGCAAACAGGGCGTCGTCATGATCGACGAGGCGGCGTTCGTCGATAGCCTGAAAGAGCTGCTCAAGGCCGCGCTCGCCTTCCTCATGTGGGGCGGCCAGGTCGTCGTCTGCTCGACGCACAACGGCGTCGACAACTATTTCAACGAGCAGATCCAGGACATCCTCGCCGGCCGCAAGCCGTATCACCATCTGCACATTGATCTCGACGAAGCGCTGGAGGATGGACTTTACGAGCGCATTTGCCTCGTCACCGGCAAGGAATGGACGGCCGAGGCGGAGGCCGACTGGCGCGAGAGCATCATCAAGTCCTATGGCGACGGCGCCGACGAGGAGCTGTTCTGCATTCCGACCATGGGCAGCGGCGCCTGGTTGACCGCGCCCCTGATCGAAAAACGCATGACGCTGATGCCGGAGCATGCGCCGATTATCCGCATCGAGCTGCCGGCAGATTTCTTGCAGCGATCGCGCGCCGACCGTGACGCGCTGATGGCGCCGCACATCCTCGCCGTCGAGCGGGCGGTGAAGCGGCTTGATCGCACCCGTCAACACGCTTTCGGGTTCGACTTCGCACGCGTCGCGGACTTGTCCGTCGCGGAGCTGCTTTCCATCAACCGGCTGCTCGGGCGCGAGAGCGCGTTGACCGTCGAGATGCGGAACGTTCCCGGCGACGAGCAGAAGCTTATCACCCGCATGATCCTTGAAGGCGCGCCGATGCTTGTCGGCGCTGCTTTTGATGCGACGGGCATGGGCTGGACTGTGGCAGAAGACATGGGGCGCATCTTCGGCCTGCACGATGCCGATCATCCGGGCGGCCTCGTCCACGCGATCAAGTTCTCGCAGGACTGGTATCGCATTCACATGCCGCCGCTCAAAGGCGCCTTCGAAGATGACGGCATGCTCGCGCTCGTAAAGGACGATGAGCACTTGGCGGATCTGCGACTGGTGAAGGTCATCCGCGGCGTGCCGATGGTTCCCGATGCCCGGACGGGTGAAGGCACCAAGAAGCGCCACGGCGACTTCGTCATTGCGCTCGCTCTCGCCTACTACGCCAGCCGGCTCCAGTGGCACGAGTACGGCTACATGTCGATCAAATCGTTGTCCGAGCCCGGTTCCCCCTACGACGACGATGATGTCTACGAGTTCATGAGGAAACACTGGTGAGCGCGCGCTCCTCTTCCATTCTCGGTCCTGACGGCAAGCCGATCATCGTGCAGGTGCTCTCCCAGGAGATGGCGACGCCGACCGTTGCCGGCGTCCGGCGCACCCACGAAGATCGGGTCGCCTCCGGCCTTACGCCCGAGCGCCTCGGCACCATCCTGCGCGATGCTGCCGAGGGCAACGCGCGCGCCTACCTGACGCTCGCCGAGGAGATGGAGGAGCGATATCTCCATTACGGGTCGCAGCTCCAGACCCGCCGGCTCGGCATCGAGAGCGTCGACGTCACTCTTTCCTCCGACAAGGTCGCCACCAAAATCGTCGACGCCGTCAACGAGGTGATCAACGATGACGGCTTCAAGGAAGCAAAGGGCGATCTGCCGGACGGCATCTCCAAGGGCTATTCTTGCGTCGAAATGATGTGGGAATACGAGCGCAAGTACCTGCGCCCCGTCGAGTACAAAGACCGCGATGCTCGGTTCTTCCAGATGGAAAAGATCGGCCTGCGCGACCTCCGCCTTGCGGTAGACGGTTCGATCGACGGCGAGGAATTGCCGCAGGCGAAGTTTCTGCGCCACCTTCCGCGCACCAAGCTCGGCCTTCCCTTGCGCCGCGGCATGGCGCGGCCGGCGGCGTGGGCATACATCATCCAGCAATTCGGATTGCAGGACTGGGCGGCTTTCAGTGAGGTGTACGGCATGCCGTTGCGCGTCGGCAAGTACAACGCCAGCGCCAGCCCGGCCGACAAGCGCACGCTGCTGAAAGCAGTCGCCTCGATTGCCAACGATGCCGCCGCGATCATCCCGGCCGGGATGGATATCCAGTTTCACGAGGTCAACGGGGCGAATGGCGCGGCGGTCTTCGGGGGCCTCCTCGACTATGTCGACAAGCAGATTTCGAAGCTCGTTGTTGGCCAGACCATGACCAGCGACAACGGCTCCTCCCTCGGCCAGGCGACGATCCACAACGAGGTGCGCCTGGACATCCTGCGCGCGGACTGCCGCCAGCTCGCCATCACGATCAACCGCGATCTGATCAAACCGTTCGTGGACATGAACTTCGGTCCGCAGGAACACTATCCGTTCATCGAGCTGCCGGTTCCGGACCCGGAAGACGTTAAGGTCCTGGCGGATAGCCTCGGCGTCCTGGTGCCGCTCGGTCTGCGCGTCAGCCAGAACGAGATCCGCGAGAAGCTCGGCCTTTCCGACCCGAAGGCGGATGACGAGGTGCTGAAGAAAGCAGAGCCCACCGTCGCACCGATGCCGCCTGCAGGCGCCAATCCGCCCGAGCCGGCGCCGGTGAAGAAGCCGGCCAATGACGACGTGAAGCCCGACGAGGATCGGAAGGCGAAGACAGCCGCGCTCTCGGCAATTGTCTCGGACCACAAGCGCGCTTGCCGTTGCGGCGCCTGCACTTCGTTGCTGGCGGCCGAGGCCGGCGAGCCCGACGCGCTCGACCAGGTCGAACAACTTTTTGCCGACGCGATGGACGATTGGGAGGAGATGACGTCCCCGATCGTCGCGCCGATCGCCGACATCATCGCCAACGCCTCATCCTTCGAAGAGGCTTTGAAGATGCTTCAAGCCGCAGGCCCCGATGCCTCGAAGATGGGCGAGCGCTTGGCGCGCCTGGCGGCGATCGGCCGCGGCATCGGCGACATCGCGGACTGACGGTATGGCAGAGCGGGCCAATCAGTTTGCCTACCCGCCCGAGGTCACGGGCTATTTCAAGAACAAGACCGTCAAGCCGGCCTTCTCCTATCTCGACGTTTGGGCGGAGGAACATGCCTACATGTTCACGGTCGCCAAGACGACGGAGCTTGAGGTCACCAACGCCTTTCACCGGACGATCGGGCAGGCCTTCGACGAGGGCAAGGGTTTCGACAACTGGAAACCGCTCATCCAGGCGGAGCTGACGAAGCTCGGCTGGTGGCAGCCGCGCATGGTCTCCGATCCGTCCGGCGTCGATCCGGACCGCATGGTGAACTTCGCCTCCGATCGCCGCCTGAAAACCATCTTCTGGTCGAACATGAACTCCGCCCGATCGGCCGGGCAATGGGAGCGCGCGCAACGATCGAAGCGCGCCCTGCCGTATGTGCTCTACATGCGGACCACGTCTGGCGATCCGCGCGAAGAGCATCTCCAGTGGGTCGGCCTCATCCTGCCGATCGACCACCCGTTCTGGCGGACCCATTGGCCGCCGAATGGCTGGCTCTGCAAATGCCAAGTGCGCATGATCTCGGCACGCGAGGCGCAAGCCCTGCTCGGCACGGAGCGTGTCATCGGCACGACGCCGGAAGGCGAGGACATCAAGATTCGCTACACGGACAGCCCGCCGGATCTCGGCCCTGATCGCCAGCACCGCAACCGGCGCACCGGCGAGGTGACGATGGTGCCGCCCGGTATTGATGCGGGATGGGCTACCAATCCCGGCCAGGCGCGTGCGACGACGCTGATCCGCAATCTTGAAACACAGCTCGAAGCCGCGCCGGAGGCCGACGCGACGCGCGTGCTGAAAGAGCTTTGGGAAGACCCGTATCTTCGGCTGGCGCCGCGCCTCGACCAGAAGGTCTGGCTTCCGGCCGGCGTGTCGCGCGGACTTGCGGACGAGCTCGGCGCAAAGAGCCCCGTCATCTCGGTCACGAGCGAAACGATCGCCGAGCGCATGGGGCGCCACAAGATGTCCGTCGAGGACTTCGCCATCTTCCCCGAGCTGCTCGCCGAAGGCCTGCCGCTCCCCGATCCACGCGGCAAAGGGAACGTCCGCTCCATCATCCGCCAGATCGGCAAGTCCTGGTGGCGCGCCTTCGTCACCCTTTCGGAGACCGGCTATATGCGCGCGACATCGCTGCACCAAAAGCAGGAGAAGGAATTGCGCAACGCGGTGACGCGCGCCGGAATAAAATGGCCGTGGGGGGATTGAGGCGCGGCAGGGAGGGACCGCATCCCGGCCTTATCCGGGCTCCCTCCGTGGGCAATCGAGGCCAACGGGCTTCACTGCCGCGCCAATTATATTATAGGCGCGGTCGCCGCCTACGGCAACTGCACCGGAATGTTGAGGTTTTTGAGGATTGTGCGCGCTTGGGCGTCGGCCATCTTCCGGCCGAGGTCATCAAGAAAGTGTGGTCCACAGTAGGTCTTGAACGAGGACGCATCAACACTGCTGGCATCGAGATGACCACTGTTGATTATGACGATGTGCCACGCGCAGCCGAGAATAGGGTTCTTCCGGATAGATTTGCCATAGGTCGCTTCGCAACCGGTGCTGAGACAATGAGCAACGTTTCGCTGCCCTGCATATTGACCGCTGATCGCCCCCTCATAGTCGCGCGTCCAGCTTTCCTTCATCCACTTGCATGTTTCCGGATCCGTGGCCGAAGCACAATCATCGTCGACGGCGAGATAATCCATCGCGGGACGCCACAGAGTCTCGCCGGCCTCAACAAGGCTCACACACCCGCAAGCCAATATAGCAGCCAGAAGCGCCCTCACGCTCATCTCCCTCAGCCGTTGAATCGCCTTCAAAATAAACGGGCCACGGGCGCGCGCAAGCGGGCAGGATGGCTCGATGTACCGTCGAGACCCTAATAACGCGCCCAAGGGCTTCAAAACGCCTTCAAATTTGAAGGCGTGGTTGATTGGAGGGCGGCGGTCGGCGTAGATGATGGGGGCGGTTCGCCGGGCTTGGCTCTCGGCCTTCGACCCTGACAGATGTCAGCCACGAAATCCCATGCGGCTCTGGCAAAGATTGCCGCATGCTTTTCAAAACCGCAACCCACCTTCTGACTTCATGCCTCGCCGGTGAGCCGGCCGGGATTGCCGACGCCATGACCGGGCTTACGGTACTGGATGCTTTCGCCGGCGATCCGGACGCGGCGACGGCGAAGCGCCCGCCGGAATGGATCAAGCTCGCTCCGCGCGGCAAGTTTACCGCCCGCGACGGCCGCGTTTTCGAGGTCGATCCGGACACGCTCGTTTCGCGCTTCAATGCCGACGCCGTAGACCTGCCGATCGATCTCGATCACGCGACGGTCAAGAAGGCGGTGTTCGGCGACGCCGCGCCGGCGCTCGGCTGGATTTCGAAACTGGAGGCGCGCGCTGACGGCCTCTATGGCAAGGCGGAATGGCTTGACGAGGGTACGCGCGTCCTTGCGGCCCGAACGCATCGCTACGTTTCCCCGACCCTCAAGACCGACGATCGCGGCAAGGCCTACTGGCTGCACTCGGCCGCTCTCGTCGCCGCCCCCGCGGCATCCATGCCGGCCCTTGCGTCGGCCCAGCCCATCACAACGGAGCCCACCATGCTGAAAGCTATTGCCGCCGCCCTCGGCCTCAACGAAGACGCCGCCGAGGCGTCCTGCCTGTCCGCCATCACCGACCTGCGCAAGCGCATCGATCCGGCCGTCCATGCCGAGACGCTCGCCACGCTTGCGACCGTCCAGGGCAAGCTCGACGGCATCGAGAAGGCGGGACGCAAGGACAAGGTCGATGCGCTGCTCGAAGGCGCGCTCACCGCGAAGAAGATCAGCCCGGCCCAACGCGAAAGCTACGAGGCCCTCTGCGCCACCGATGACGGCCTCGTCCAGGTGACGAAGCTGATCGAGACACTTGGCGCCGGCCTCGCCGCGTCCGGCCTCGACGACAAGCGCACGCCCGGCGGCGTGGCCACGCTCTCGGCCGAGGACCGCGACGTCATGAAGATGCTCGGCCAGACCGAGGAAGAATTCCGCAAGGCGAATGGCCTCGCCGCCGCCTGATCCAGTCTGAAACCCGGAGACCATCCACATGACGGCAATGTCCCAGGCCCGCTCGCTGATCGAGATCGAGGGCGTCTTCAGTGAAGCGCCGATGAAGGGCGCCACCACCATCCTCCAGGGCGCGCTGGTCGTCAGCGAGAGCGGTCTGGCGGTTCCCGGCAAGACGGCCGCAAGCCTGACTGTGCTCGGCATGGCGCGTGAAACCGTCGTCAACTCCGGCGCCGATGGGGCCAGGAAAATCCCGTTCAAGCGGGGCATCTTCAAGTTCTTCAATCTCGGCGCTGACGCGGTCGTCGCCGGCGACGTCGGCAAGGACTGCTACGTCGTCGATGACCAGACCGTCGCCAAGACCTCCAACACGAATGCGCGCTCGGTCGCCGGCAAGGTCATGGCCGTCGAGAGCGACGGCGTCTTCGTCCGCGTCGGCTACTGACGCCGCTTTCAACCCAAAAGGAACTCCCTGCATGAACCGCGTCATTACTCCCGCCCTGCTCGAAAGCATCAACAAGGGCTTCAATACCACCTTCCAGAAGGGCTTCGCCGGCTATGCCGCGATGATGTCTTCGATCGCCACGGTTGTCACCTCGACGTCGTCCGAGGAGACCTATGGCTGGCTCGGCGACGTTCCGAAGCTGCGCGAATGGATTGGCGATCGCCAGCTCAAGAGCCTGGAGAGCAAGGGCTACTCCATCCGTAACCGCAAGTTCGAAGCGACGATCGGCGTCATCAGGGATGACATCGAGGACGACAAGCTCGGCCTTTATGGTCCCCGCATCGAGATGCTCGGCTTCTCGGCAGCCCAGCATCCGGACGAGATCATGTTCGAGCTGATCAATGCCTCGACGACGACGACATGCTTCGACGGCCAGAATTTCTTCGACACGGATCATCCGGTGGGCAAACCCGGCGCCGTTGCAAGCGTGTCGAACTATCAGGCCGGCGCCGGTGAGCTTTGGATCCTCGCTGACCTGTCGCGCCCGCTGAAACCCTTCATCTTCCAGAAGCGCCGCGACTATGCCTTCACGGCCAAGGAAGACGCGAAGACCTCCGACCTCGTCTTCATGCGCGACCAGTACGTCTATGGCGTCGATGCCCGCGTGTCGGCCGGCTTCGGTTTCTGGCAGATGGCCTATGGCTCGAAGGACACCCTAAACGCTGCGAACCTCCGCGCCGCCTACAATGCCATGCGCGATTTCACGGATGACGAAGGCCGTAAGCTCGGCATCAAGCCGACGCACCTGATCGTCGGCAACGGAAACTACTTCGCCGCCCGCGACATCATCATGTCCGAGAAGATCGACGGCACCACCAACACCGACCGCAATCTGGTTCAGATCATCGAAGCACCGCTGCTGAACTAGCGCATGGCGGCGGCGCACCCGGCGCCGACGTTTATTGTCAACCTCAAGGGTCCAACGATGAAGTCTTTCTCCCTCGTCTCCGTAGCCTGCCTCGTGATCGCCGCCTGCCGCTTTGCGCTCTGGCCGATCCTCGCCGCCGTACATGTCGTCGAGCCGCTGGCAATTCACATTCTGCGCCGTGGCGCTGCCGACCTCCATGCACTCTGGCAGGTCATCCGCGCGATGCCGGCCGCGGCATACCGTACCATCGGCGCACTCAAGCCGGTCTATCGCGAGAGCTACGCCACCAACGGCCATAGCCTCGGCGTTGCCAGCCTGACCTGAACCCGGGGCGGGCGTCACGGCGCCCGCAGACTGCCGGCGGATTTCCTCCTCCCATCCGCCGGCGGTTCTTTGAAAGCCGCATCGTTGGTGCCGCTTTGCAAGAACCGCCCAGGAGACCACCAATGGCCAAAGTGACCGCCACCACGAAAGTCAACCTTGCCGATAAGGCCGGCTCGACGAATGACGGCGATACCGAGCCGGAGACCTCTGAGGCCTCGGAGCCGGTGTCACGCATGATGCTCGCCGAGCATATCGCGATCGTCACCGCGCCAGCCGGCCCGCGCCGCCGCGCCGGCTTCGGCTTCGGCCCCGTGCCAGTCGAGTTGCGCTGGGACGATCTCGGAGACACGGACGAGGCGCGCGAGACGGCGCTGAATGCGATCCGCGCTGACCCGATGCTGAAACTCGACGGTCGCTTCGAGGAGCGTCCAGTCGAGGATTGACGAATACCCTGGGAGGTCTGATCCGGCTCGCGAGGCCGTCAGCACCCATCGCCCCGGCTGGCCGCCGGATAGGGGACGTCGAGAACGAAGGGGCTAAGCCCGCCTCCCACACCATTTGCACGCGAGGGGACCATGACTGTTTACGCCACCATTGCGGATCTCGAAGCGCGCCACCGCGACCAGCTCACGCTGATCGCCGCCGACGAGCAGACGGGCGAACGCGATGACGTGCGTATTCTTGCCGGCCTGGAAGACGCGTCGATCGAGATCCGCGCCATCCTCGCGGCGCGCTATTCCCCGGCCGAACTCGCCGGCCTCGATGTCGACGGCCTCGCGATCCTGCGCATGTATTGCGGAGACATCGCCTTCTACAAGATCGCGCTCGCCTTCAGCCGCGTGACGGACGAGATCCGCGATCGCCGGAACGACGCGATTAAAAGGCTTGAGGCGATCGCGGCCGGCAAGGGCGCGCTGCCGTCCGCCGGCGGCGGTTCCAGTGTCGGCGGCGGCGATGACGGCGAGGTCGGCCAGAACGAAGTCATCCTGGAGGCGCCCGAGCGCGTCTTCACGCGCGATCGGCTCGGGCGCATCTGATGACGGGCGTTTCGATCGACATCGATGTCAGCGACTTCAAGGGCGTCTTCCGCCGCCTGGAGCCGTTCTTCAATTTCGAGCCGACCGAGCTGATGACGACGCTCGGCGCGCTCGGCGACAGTCAAACGCGCCGGCGCATTGCCGAGGAGAAGACCGCGCCCGATGGCACGCCCTGGGAGGCGAACCGGGAAGGCACGTCGATCCTCATGAAGACCGGCCAACACCTTCTCGCCTCATGCGCCTGGACGGCCTCGGCGACGGAAGCTCAATGGGGCGCCGCTTGGGAATATGCCCATGTCCACCAGGACGGCATGACGATCATTCCGAAGAACAAAAGCCGGCTGGCCTTCACCGTCGGCGGCGTCCAGGTCTTCGCCAAGGAAGTCACCGTGCCGGCGCGGCCGTTCGTCGGTCTCTCCGCCGACAACATCAGCGAGATCATCGACGTCGTGACGGATCATTTCGGGGTGGCGCAATGATCCCGGTATCGCTTGACCAGATGCTTGCCGCCGATCCCGTCGCATCACTCCAGGCTGAGATCGTCTCGTCGGTCAAAACGCTGCTGACTGGCGTCACCGTCGCGCGACATCCCGGCAAGGTGGACCTGTCTGAACTGGTCGCCAAGACGGTCGTAACGGCGCCCGGCGTCGGGATCGGCTGGTCGCGTATCCGAGCCGCCGACATGATAGACGGCTCCTTCGACCTTGCCGTCGAATGGGTCGCCTACATTGTGGCGGACGCCCGCGTCGTCGGCCTGAAACGCGTCGAGAAGGAAGAGGTCGGGATTGCGATCGGCGTCCGCATGCTCGCCATCCTCAACGACAAAGAGGCGTCCTTCTGGGGGCGGACGTCCGGGCTGATGCCTGTTTCGCAATCGCCAGTGCCCGAGCTGAAGCCGCTCTTCACCGTCCGCGATGCCGCCCAGGGCACCGCCTACTATACCGTGACCTGGACACAGGTCATCCCCGACGCCGGCCTAACCTATTTCCCGCAGCATATCGGCACGATCGACGGCGAGACTGGCGCAATCGAATACGAGAACGCCGAGTGGATCGAGGCGATGCGGCCGTTCCTTGCGGAGATCGACGATGCGTAGTCTGGCCGCCCTCGAAAACCGCCGCATCCGCAACGCTCTTGAGGCGGCCGAACGGCGCATCGCCATGTCGAACCTGCCGGGCAAGGTGTCCGGCGAGCACATCGATCGGGAAAAGCGCCTCATCCGCCTCAAGCTTGGCGAAACGGCCGATGGCCAGCCGATCCTCGGCCCGTGGTCGCGCTGGCAGGAAGCCGGCGCCGGCGGGCTGAAAATCCACTCCGAACCCGCGCCGAACGAACAGATGATGCTGACGAGCTTCTCCGGCACAGTCGGTTCGGCGTCGATCGCCGTGCCCGCGACCTACGACCAGGACCACGAGGCTCCGTCCAAGTCCGGTGACACCGCCGTGATGGAACGCGGCGGGGGCCGGATCGAGATTGGTCCGAACGGCGTCAAGGTTCTCGGCCCCTTCCGCGTCGAAGGCGACGTCTTCGAGCACAACGGCAAAAACGTTGGCTCCGACCACGGCCACGTTTCCGCTCCTCCCGGCCCGCCCGGCCCACCCGTTTGAAAGGAACAGCAATGGCAAAGCAGCCCGCCCTACCGAAGACCGAACAGGACGACGCCACGCCGGCTTTCGAGCCGCAGAAGACCGACGACGGCCGCACGATCTACGAGATCGAGGCCAAGGCGCCGGCCTATGTCGCCGGCCGCAAAGTATCCGGAAAGAAAGAAATCGCGCTCTTCGAGGAGGAAGCGCGCGCCGAACTGCTCGCCGGCCATATCTGGCCGAAAGGCATGCCCCGCAAGGCTCGTCCGGTGAAACCGGCCAAGCCCTCAGACGAGGACGCGGGCGGCCAGGGCGAAGGCAGCGAGGGAGACGGCGGCAGCGGTTCGAACGACGTTTGAAGGGGCTTTGAAGGATGGCCGGAGCGATCCGCTACAGGATGGGCATTGATGCCGCGACCGGAGAACCGATCAGCGGCGTGCGTCATCTTGTGCAGTCGCTCGGCAAGATCTGGACAACGCGCCTCGACAGTCTGCCGATGCTGCTCGATTTCGGCAGCGATCTTCGCGGCCTTCTTTCGGAAGATGTGGAGCCGGCGCTTTCGCTCGCCATATATAATGAGTTGGTGGTCAGCGCCGCCCGCTGGGAGCCGGAATACGAACTGACCGAACTCCAGCTCGTCTTCCTCAAGTCGTCAGGCACGCTTGGCCTTCGCCACGGCGGCATCTACTACCCGGAAGGGCGCCTCGGGAATTACGACCTGGCTGTACCCCTGTCCATCCCGGCCGGTGCTCTTGTCGGAGGCCCGGCCCGATGAGCGTTGTCGCCGAGCAGCTCGACTTTTCCCGCCTTCCTCCGCCCGAGGCGCTCCTCACGCTGTCCTTCAAGAACAGTTTTGAGGAAGCCAAGGCCCGCCTCGTCGAAGAGTTCGCCGCCAACAACGTACCGTTCAATGTCGAGAAACTCGAAACCGACAGTGGCGTCCTGATCCTGCGCGTCAACAACTGGCGCGAGTTGCTGATGGTCGCGGCGGTGAACCGGGCCTTTCTCCAAACCCTGATCACCCATGCGACCGGCGCATCGCTCGACCACATCGCGGCAACGATCCATTTCATGCCGCGCATGCCGGGCGAGAAGGACGATCGCTTCAAGCTGCGTATCCAGCTCGAGGAAGAAAACAAGTCCGGCGGCAGACTGCCCGGCTACAAACGCGAGGCGATGAGCGTGTCCCTCGATGTCGAGGACGTCGGAGCCTGGGTCGATCGTGCGGAGCGCTTCGAACCCGTCGTGCGCCTGGCGATCATGGCGGCGGGCGCGGGCGCATGGATGGTGGACGCCAACGCTTCCGCCGGCACAACACGGCTTGTTCGTCAGTCCGGAACCGACGGCGCGGCGAGCAACGCTCTGGTTGCTGCCGTTCAGGCGCATATGGAGCGTGACAATGTCCCCCAGGCGACCGACGTCATCTCCGTCCAATCGGTGAGCGTGGTCGGACAGGCGATCGACGTGACGCTGCACCATTTGCGTGGGCCCGATCCGGCCGTCCTTCGTCTCGCCGGTGCCTGGGCGATTGCCGCCATGAGCGAAGAGCGCCGTAAGCCGCATCGCGCCCTGCCGAAAAGTCCAATATCTGCCGCCGCCTCTGTTGGCGGGGTCGAGCGCTGCACGGTCAATCTGCCCGCAGCGGATGTCTTCCCCGGCTATGGCACCGTCGTGCATGTGACGGAGATCCTTGTGAGGAGCCTGGTCACCGATGGCTAGCCTGCTCGCAAACTCCATCTCCACCACGGCGCGTGAAAAGGCCGTCGAAAAGGTCATGGCGGAACGCTGGGCGGGGCTCGATGTCGATGTGATCCGCCGCGCGCAGGATCCCTACGAATGCCCGGTGCATCTTCTGCCGTGGCTCGCCCATAACCGTGGCGTCGATCTGTGGCGCGACACCTGGTCCGAAAGCCGCAAGCGCTTTGCCATCAAAGATATCCGGCGCCTGCGTCGTCTCAAGGGCACAGTCGCAGCGATCCGCGGCTATCTCGCCCTGGTCGATATCGCTCTCGTCTCCGTCGTTCGGCCGCCGCAGGGCATCTATCTTGGCGGTGAAGTCGACCCCGATGTACGCGAGGCCTGGCTCGACCGCCTGCCGCAACTGCGCATCTATCCCTATCGAGAGCGGCCCGTCACCAACGAGACCTTCCTGGACGTCGATCACGTGGACGCGCTTGTCGCAGGCTTCGATGTCGCGACTGTCTCGCGCGGCTACCAGGCCGTGATTTGGGACGAGGGCGTAGAGACGGCCCTGGAGACGATCTCCGTCGCGGTGCGCGAGACCGCTTCGCAGATCATCGAAACCATCCGCGTCCCGCTCAATCCCGGCGATGTCGCCGGCTGGTTCTGCCTCGACGTCTCGCACTTTGATGGCTCGGACGTACCGGCGCCGGAGAAATGGTTCGCGCAGGTCGCAGCCATAGACGTTGTCCATGACTTCGTCAGCCGAGCGGCCGAACCTTCGGTGGATTTCGTCACCGTCAATCCTGCCCGCGCTGTGGAGCGCCGCCTGGTTCGGGTGCGTGCGGACAGCCCGCGGCCGCCGCGTGCAACTTATCTCGACGCCGACCACGCCGATGCGCTGCTCCTCGATGCCGACCGGATCGGCGAGCACGTCTACGACTTCGTACATCTGCTCTTTCCATCCTACCCCGAGCCGCAGCCGAACACCGGCATGCCGGTGGAGGAGAAGTGGACGATGATGCCGCACCCCTACGCCATCATCCGCATCGACGCCCGGCGACCGGCCAGCAAGAAGGCTCTCATATTGGACCGTGCCGCCGAAGGCTTCCTCGACGACGATCGCCTGGACGTGCTCGCCGATGCCCTTGAGGCGGTGCGGTGTGCTGAAGGCGGGACCGACGTCATCATCATCGACAGCAAGATCGAGCGGACCATCCGGATGTCGGATGGCGTCCGCCTCTCCCAGGCGCGCCGAATGGGCGCTCAAATCGAAAGGACCTGACATGTTCCGCGTGCCCTTTGCCTATCTCCAGTTCACGAAGTCGGCGGATTTCGACAAGTTCGGGCAGTTTGCCCTGCGGAACGTGCAGACGCTCGTCAAGGCCGCGGTGGGCGAACAGCGCTCCTGGGCGGGTTTTGCCGTCACCCGCCAGGCGAATGACAGCCCGCAAGTCCAGGTCTCGCTCGGTGTCGTCACGCGGAACGGCAAGATGTATTCGCCCAAGACGACGGCCGCCGTGCCGAAGGACTTCACGACGCAATTGCCTCTCGGCGCACGGAAGTATGCGATGCTCGTCGCCTATACCGTCGATGACCAGGTGCTGCGCACCGAAGATCGATCCGTGCTCAACCAGGAAACGGGCAACCAGAAGCCGGAGAGCCTGCCGGTCGAACGCGGCGACGTTCTGGAACTCGATTGGGTGCTGGGCCAGGAGGCGTTGAACCCGCAGATCCCGCCGATCGAGCCCAACGTTATTCCGATCGCCTACATCCTGCTCAACACGACGCAGGTCGAAAGCGTCACGCTGGCCAACGAATTCCGCCTCCTTTCGCTGGAGCAGGCGCTGGTGCGCATCGGCTATCTCGAAGATTTCGAGCGCAACGCCGGCGCGCAGCTCGTCACGCTCAAGACCGAGCTGACCGGCATCAAAGCGTCGATCCCGAAGGTGTCCGAGCGGACGATCTGGTCGCTTCAGCGTGACGTTGGCGGCATCAAGAAACGCATCGGCTTCGTCTCCGATGCCGCGCCCTACGACACGGACTTTTTCCTGACCGACGAATATTCGGCGACGGGCGCGCCCGGCTATGCGGCCCGCGTCGAGGAGGGCATTCGCTTTCCGTTCGCCGACCAAGGCTCGGCCGCCCTCGCGCGCGACAATCCGCAGTCGCCCCAGGTGGTCAAGGTCAGCGGCCTGACCATGGCACCCTTTGTCAACCGTAGAATGCTCGACATCTGGGGCCGCTTTATCTCCGTCCCCCTCAGCAACTATCAGGGCCAGGCCGGAAACGGCGAGATCTACCCCGGCGCGCGCCGCCGGCGGCGCTTCGGCACGGACCGCGTCATTTCCTCGCAGAGCGCTGAGTGGCAATCCTTCGAGTATCTCGCATCCTACCTCACCGAGACCTATGCGAAGGGCAGTGAGGATTGGGCGATCGTCAGCAAGTGGGAGGAGGACGGCGTCCAATATGTGCGCCTGCGCCAGTATTGGGATGATCGCATCCCTTATTGGGCGAACGGCCGGTCGCAGACATTTACGGTCGGTGGCTTCTCGATCGTCCAGACCTGGCTCAACCCGCAGCCTATGGTCCTTACCCAGCTCGGTCTCTGGCTCACCAAAGTCGATCCGGCCGCCGACCTTCACATCCGCGTCGGCCTTTGTGACGGCTTCCTGCCGAACCTCGACAAGACACTGGCGGCAACGACGATCCCGGCCGGCGCTGCGACCCAGAGCGACGTCGACAAGGCGGAGAATTCGATTGAAACGCTGGCGAGCTTCAAGCCGACCTATCTGAAGGGCAGCCAGCGCTACTGGGCGATGTATTCCTCTGCGTCCGATTTCCACTTCGCCGCGCGCAACGACAATCGCCTGACGCAGGGCACGCTCTACTACTTCGACGGCGGCGCGCTTATCCCCGATCCGGGCAAGGACATCAACCAGCGTGTCTACGGTGCGGAGTTCAAGACCAACCGCGTCTCGGTCGAACTCAACACAGTCGCGCTCGCCGGCGGCATCACGGATATCGACATCCTCTCCGACGAAATCACCATGGACGGAACGGAGATCTATTTCGAAGCGCGCAAGGCCGGCGAAGGCCAGTCTGGCTGGCGGCGCATGAGCGATGTGCCCAGCGGCGAGAACCACAAGTTCGCGGACAAGCCTGCTCAGGTGCAGCTCCGGATGGTCATGGAAGGGACCACCGACCTCATGCCGATGATCGACCTCGAGAACTCGCTTGTGCGCTACGCCCGCACCGACGACCAGCTCAATCACATCTCCGTGCCGATCGAACCCGGCTTTACGGTCGATACGGTCAACCTCGAAGTGCGCGTCGACCAGTGGGACGACGATCTCCACGATCTCGATGTCACGGTCCTCGCGGGCGGCCATGAGGATGTGCCGACCGCAGATACCGTGATCCCCATGGCCGGCGGCGGGTTGGTGCGACGGCTCACCTATGCGCTCACCACGCCTTCAGCGAGCTATCAGGTCCGCCACGCCGGATCGTCCAGCAGTGATGTCAACCTCTTCACCGTGGCCTATCGCACCGCGAGCGCCGACGCCTAAAGGAGACCCCGTCCATGACAAAGAAGACAGCAGCAGCCCCCTACGATCCGGATCAGCGTTATGCCGTGACGCTCAAGAAGCCAATCACCGCCTCGGGCCGGCGGCTTGATCCGCGTCACGGCCATACGTTGCGAGGCGACGTCGCCAACGAACATGCGGATGCGATCGAGACGGCAACCCGCGTCGTGAAGGGCTGACCGCATGGCATCGCTCGTCGAGCAGTTCGTCCCAACCTATGAGGATCCCGAGTTAACCCGGGAATACTTCGAGCGCGTCTTTGGCGAACTCGACCGGCGGCTGCTGGCGCTGGAGATCCTGAAGCAGGGGCTCGAAGGCGTGCTCGGCGGCGCGACGACGCTCGCCGTGCAGAAGGTTGACGAGTATCTCGCGCCGCGGATCACGATCGTCAATCAGCAGCTCCAGGAGATGCAGGCGCTCTATCAGACCCTGCTCGAGGCGGCCGAGAACCTCACCGAAACCCTGCTGGATGAGGTCCAGCCGCTGATCGACGCGAAGCTGGCGTCGGTTGATACCGCGCTCCAGGATGTCGCCAGCGCCGTCAGCCAGGCCAACACGGCCCGGGACACGGCGAACGCAGCGGCCACCTCGGCCAATGCCGCTGCTGCTTCCATCACCGACGTTCGACGCGGGACGGCGACGATCATCACGGCGGACACGCTTGCCGTTGTCGGCGGTCGATACAAGGCCAACTCATCGGGTGGAGCGATTGTCGTCACCCTCCCGGCCGCGCCTCTCGAAGGCGAGCACGTCACCGTGTGGCGGGAGGGCGTCAATGCCGTGACGATCGCCCGCAACGGCCAGACGATCGAGACCCTGGCCGAAAACCTCACGCTCAACGTCAATAAAAAGGGCGTCCACCTGACCTACGTTTTCGGAACTTGGAAAGCCTACCCGGCTGAGGTGCTTTGATGGATTACTCGTCTCTCTTCGCGACGACCATGTTTACCGGCGTGCGGTTCACGCGGTTTTTCTACCAGTCAGTTACATGGATCGCGCCGTACGACGGCTATGCTGTCTTCACGAATTTCGGCGGCTCGGCTTCCGGCGGTGTTGCTATCGGCAGCAGCGCCAGTGCTGATACCGGGCCATGCGCCACCGGCGGCGGCGCCGGTTCGATGTGCCGAAAAGTCGTGAAGGTGAAAGCTGGCGACGCCTACGTCATCACGATCGGCGCCGGCGGGCTTGGCCAACAAATAAGCGCCGCGCCATACTTCAAATTCGGTGCAGACGGTGGCGACACGACAACTGTCGGGCCTGGCGTTAACATGGTCGCTGGGGGCGGCAAGGCCGGCAAGGCCGGTCTTGGCGGCCTGGCGCTTGACGGCGGATTGGGCGGCATCGCGACGGGGGGCGACGAAAACTACGATGGCGGCCGTGGTGGCAATATCGTCGCTGCCAGCCTCATGCAGTACTGCCGTGCGACGGGCGGCGGCGCCCTCCCGTTGCTCGGTAAAGGGTTTCATGGTGGCGATGTTACGAGTGCGGCGGTCGCGTACGCCACTGGCGGGGCGGGTGTGGGCGGTGATGGCTCCACGCTACACGGCGGCGGGTCCGGAACCTCTGCTGACGCGACCAACCCTGGCTATCCGCCGCTTGGGCCGTTGACGGAAAACACGCTATCGCCGCTGATGCCATGGCTGCGCACGGCTGGCCCTGGTGGTTTGGGTGACGCCAGCACCGCTCCGACGACGCCGGCATCCGCCGGCACAGGCGGCGGTGGTGGCGGAAAGTGGTATCAAAATACTTCGTCCTTCCAGCTACCGGGCGCGCCGGGCCTGTTCGGCGGCGGTGGCGGATATCTCGGCGGGCCGTCTACAAGCGGGATGCCGGCCCAGGGCTACCGTTGCTCGGCGGAGGCCCGCAATGTTTACGGCGGATCGGGCGCCGCCGTCCACCCGCGCAACGTTGCGGTGGCTAGCGCAAATGGCGGCAACGGTTTTGCGCTGGTGGAGATGCTATGATGGCCAGCTATAAAATCATCGACGAGGCCGGCACCCACATCAACACCATCGTCGCCGATGCGGATTTCGTAGAGGCGGCGTATCCGGGGCGG
>CALMMQ010000049.1 GCA_937868725.1 uncultured Pleomorphomonas sp. | reverse complement strand
CAGATCCTCGAGCTGATGGCCGAGCTGAAGCGCCAGATCGGTCTCGCCATCATCTTCATCAGTCATGATCTCGGGGTCGTCCGGCGCTTTGCCGACCGCGTCGCCGTGATGCGGCTCGGCGAAGTGGTGGAGACCGGCCTGGTCGAGGACATCTTCAGCCGGCCGCAGCACCCCTATACGCAGATGCTGCTGGCCGCCGAGCCGACGGGCCGCAAGGCACCGCCGCCAGCGGATGCGCCGGTGCTGCTGGAAGGGCGCGACGTCGACGTCAAGTTCCATGTCGGTGGCGGCTTCCTCGGCGGGGCGGCGCTGGACATCCATGCCGTCAACAACGTCAACATCCGCCTCAAGGAAGGTCAGACGATCGGCATCGTCGGCGAATCCGGTTCGGGCAAGTCGACGCTGGGGCGGGCGCTGTTGCGCCTCAACCACGGCACCGGCGCCATCCGCTTCGGTTCGAGCGACATCTCCAGCGCCACGCGCGCCGAGATGCGTCAGCACCGCCGGCAGATGCAGCTGGTGTTCCAGGATCCGTTCGGCTCGCTCAGCCCGCGCATGACCGCCGGGCAGATCGTGACGGAGGGCCTGCTGGTGCACGAGCCGCAGCTCTCCAAGGCCGATCGCGATCTCCGGGCCATCCAGGCCTTCAAGGAGGTCGGGCTCGATCCGGCCATGCGCAACCGCTATCCGCACGAGTTCTCCGGCGGCCAGCGCCAGCGCATCGCCATCGCCCGCGCCATCATCCTCAAGCCGCAGGTGGTGGTGCTGGATGAGCCGACGTCGGCGCTCGACCGATCGGTGCAGAAGCAGATCGTCGAACTGCTGCGCGACCTGCAGGCCAAGCACAGCCTGTCCTACCTCTTCATCAGTCACGACCTGGCTGTCGTGCGGGCGCTGTCGGACTACATCGTCGTCATGAAGGGGGGCAAGATCGTCGAAGAGGGCGGGACCGATCAGATCTTCGATGCGCCGGCCATGGCCTACACGCGCGAACTGATGGCGGCCGCCTTCGGCAAGTGAGCCGAAGCTCCTCGCAATAGTGAGACGGCCGGGTGCGCGACGCGCCCGGCCGTCGTCGTTTACGTGCCCCGATCAGGCGCGGGGGGCGTGGCCGAGCAGGCGCAGGGCGTTGGCGGTGACCAGCACGGTGGCGCCGGTATCGGCCAGCACGGCCGGCCACAGGCCGGTGATGCCGATAAGCGTCGTCACCAGCAGCATGCCCTTGAGGCCGAGGGCGATGGCGATGTTCTGGCCGATGTTGGCCATGGTGCGGCGCGACAGGCGAATCAGTTCGACGACGTCGCCGACCCGGCCGTTGAGCACCGCCGCGTCGGCGGTTTCGAGCGCCACGTCGGTGCCGCCACCCATGGCGACGCCGATGTCGGCGGCAGCCAGCGCTGGCGCGTCGTTGATGCCGTCGCCGATCTTGGCGACGAATTGGCCGGTGGCCTTGAGCTCGTCGACGATGCGCCGCTTGTCCTCCGGCAACAGTTCGGCGCGCACTTCGACCTTCAGCCGCTCGCCGATCGAGCGGGCGGCACGAGCGTTGTCGCCGGTGAGCATGATGGTGCGGATGCCCATGCCGGAAAGCGTTGCGAGCGCGGCGGCGGCATCGGGACGCGGCTCGTCGCTGAAGGCGAGAGCGCCTACGGCCTGGTCGCCGACGAGCAGCACGGAGACGGTCTTGCCGGCGTGATGCAGCGCGTCGATGTCTGCCCGCTCGGTGTCGGAAAGGCTGACGAGGTGGCCGGGATCACTGGCCGAGCCCAACCGCAGCTCGCTGCCATCGACGTTGCCGACGACGCCCTTGCCGCCGATCACCCGGATGCTCTCGGCGCGCGGCGGCGTGACGGCGGCGGCCGTGGCGCGGGTCAGCACCGCCTGGGCCAGCGGATGGCTCGATCCGGTTTCGAGGGCGGCGGCGCGGGCAAGCACGTCGGCTTCGCTCGTCGAGAAGGCGAGGATGTCAGTGACGACCGGCTTGCCGGCGGTGAGCGTGCCGGTCTTGTCGAAGGCGACCGCCGTGATCTTGCCGGCATTTTCCAGCGTGGCGCCGCCCTTGATCAGCAAGCCCTTGCGGGCGCCTGAGGACAGGGAGGCGGCGATGGCGGCCGGCGTCGAGATGACCAGGGCGCAGGGACAGCCGATGAGCAGCACGGCCAGACCCTTGTAGATCCATTCGCCGAGGGCGCCGCCGAACAGCAACGGTGGCACCAGCGCCACCAGGGCGCCGGCCACCAGCACGCCAGGCGTGTAGTAGCGGGCAAAGCGGTCGATGAAGCGCTCGGTCGGCGCCTTCGATTCCTGCGCTTCCTCGACGAGACGGATGACGCGGGCGATGGTGTTGTCGGCGGCCGTGGCGGTGACGCGCAAGGTCAGGGCGCTATCGCCGTTGACGGTGCCGGCGAACACCTGGGCGCCGACGCTCTTGGCGACCGGCGTGCTCTCGCCGGTGACCGGCGATTCGTCGATGCCGCCGTGGCCGGCCAGAATGACGCCGTCGGCGGCGATGCGATCGCCGGGGCGGACGAGGATGACGGCGCCGATGGCCAGCGTGTCGGCCGGCACTTCACGCGTCGTGTCACCAACCACCAGCAGGGCCGACTTGGGGACCAGCGCTGTCAGCGCCTTGATGCCAGCGCGGGCCTTGCCGGCGGCGATGCCTTCCAGAAGCTCGCCGATCAGGAACAGGAACACCACCATGGCCGCTTCCTCGGCGGCGCCGATCAGCACGGCGCCGATGGCGGCGATGCTCATCAGCGTCTCGATGGTGAACGGCGAGCCGGCGCGGGCGGCCATGAAGGCGTTGCGGGCGATCGGGTACAGGCCGACGATCACCGCCGCGGTATAGAACGGTATGGCGTAGGCCGGCAGCAGCCAGGCCAGTATCCAGGCGACAACGAAGGCAACACCGCTTGCCAGCGCCAGCCGCGCCTTGGCCGATTGCCACAGCGGGCCGTCCTCCGACGCATGGTGGTGATGGCTGTGGCCGGCGGCAGCGTCATGGTGATGGGCGTGGGCCGGTTGGTGGTCATGCCCGGGTCCGTGGTCATGGGCGCCGTGGTCATGCGCGTCGTGGTCATGATCATGGTCGTGGCAGCAGCCGCAACGGGGGCTTGCCGGTGGCGTCGACGTCAGTGGCGCCACCTGATAGCCGAGGCTGGTCACGCGGGCGGCGAGGGCGTCGAGATCGGTGTGGTCGTCATGCTGGACGGACATGGTGCCGGCGGTCACCGACAAGACGACGTCCTCGACACCTTCAAGGCGTCGGACCACCTTGTCGATCTTCATGGCGCAACCGGCACAGTCCATGCCATCGACGCGATATCGGGTTTGCAGGATCGTCATCGCCTTGTCTCGTTGTCCTCTTGCATTCAACGACAGCGAGGCTACATCCTCTAGTCACTAGAGGAGCAAGCGAAAAATGCGAACGACTCTCACGATCGGGGAAGCCGCGCGGCAGAGCGGCGTCAAGGTGGCCACCATCCGCTACTACGAGCAGATCGGCCTGTTGCCGGCGCCGCCGCGCACCGATGCCAACCGGCGGCTCTACGGCCAGGGCGATGTGCGGCGCCTCGCCTTCATCCACCATGGCCGCGAACTGGGATTCGAGCTTGAGGCCATCCGGACATTGTTGTCGCTGCAGGACAATCCCAACCAGACGTGCGAGATGGCCGATGCCATCGCCAAGGCGCGACTGGCCGAGGTGGAGCAGCGCATTGCCAGGCTCAACGCCCTCAAGGCGGAACTGGAAGTGATGATCGACGGTTGCCGCCACGGCAAGCTGGCCGAATGCAAGGTGATCGGCGTGCTGGCCGACCACGGCCAGTGCCTGCATGATCACCACTGAGTGGCGGGGCGTCGCTCAGGTCTGGTCGACCGGTGTGTTGACCAGACTGGCGAACTCGTCGTCCTCCTCGGTGACGGCAAGCGGCGGCGCCGCCTTGCTCACCGGCACGCCGAGACGGCGGGCCCGTTCGAGGCGCGGCAAAATCTCGACGTAGGCGCCCGGCTCGTTGACCAGATTGAGCTGGACGCGCTTGACGATCTCCGCCACCGCCGCCCGGCGGCCAAGGGCGTTGTAGAACGAGCCGCGTACCTGGACGGAATGCGACAGCAGGCGATTGAAATCGGCCAGCAACCGGGCATCAGGGATCTGAGGCTGCTGCCAGAAGTCGGCGAGCGGCTGCTGGTCGGTCAGGCCGGCGATGTCGAAGACGGCGATGCCGAGGACCTTGGTGGGGCACTTGGCATTGAGGGCATGCAGGCCAACGGTGGAGTTAATGACGATGGTGCCGCGCGAGCCGGTGATCAGCTGAGCCAGTGGACCGGTCTCGATGGCGTGGATCCGGTCGGTGACGCCGTGGCGGGCGGCAATGCGCCCGACCACCTTGACCCAGTTTTCCCAGCCGTTGTCGAGCGGGTGCTGCTTGATGACCAGGTGGTCTTCCGGCCGGCCGTTGGCGGCAAACGAACCGATGACCTCGTCGAGCATCTCGCGGATGTGGCGATAGGGCGAGTTGGCGCGGATCTGGTAGTCGCTCTGGAGCTGCAGCGCCAGCAGGAAATAGGGCGCGCGCGACGCCTCCAGTTCGGCCAGCACCGCCGCCGACCGGCGTTTCTGCCAAGGCTCGCGGACGAGCTGGACCAGCCAGGACAGATAGTCGTGGAAGGCGTGGTAGTAGCGGTCCGACTTGTAGAACGGATAGAGCGGCCGCAGGAACTCCGAGAACAGGTGGAACGCCACCTCGCCGTAGGCCTCCTGGGCGAAGACGTGCTGGAAGCGTGTCGTGTTGCGCCGGGCCTCGGGCAGATTCTCCGCCAGCTGGTGGATCAGTTCGGGATCGGATGGGAAGTGCGAGTAGGTGCCCATGCCGCCACGTTCCAGCGTCAGCCAACCGGGGCGCAAGTATCCGAACTCGACGGCATAGCAACGGATGCCGTACTTGCGGGCTACCGTCTGGGCTTCGACGTGATAGGGCTGGCGGTCGGCGAAATAGACGATGTCCGTGACGCCTTCGTCGACGATGACTTTTTCAACGTAGGCCGACCATGACTTGAACGACCCGCGAAAATGGTAAGCGCCCCGGCGACGCCAGAAATACATGTCGCCAAAACAAACGTTGATCTTGACCGTCTTGTGGCCATGTCGTTCAAAGCCGCGAGCCAGCTCGAGCCAGAACGTTGATGGCGGTCCCTGGAGAAACAGGATAGTTCGCGTTCGATCCGAATTCATAGTTGCTCGTTACCCAAAGACATTACTGCCCCGCACGCTTATTCCAGTTGAACCGTCTCAATGAAATTCCAAAAATAACGTTTACTTTGCCCCAACCTGGTCGCCAAATGGCCGCGCCCCCGCGCGATCGTCTCGAAGCAAGGCCCTGTAACAATGCGCTAATCGCGCTTCGTGTCAACACGTATGTGCCATCTCAACATTCTTTCTGCACCCTCGCGCGGACGTTGTCGCCGCGTGGGCACAGTCGTGGTAAGGCAGGATTCGCCGCCGGCCTGACGCCGGTCGAGCCAACGCGGAGCATGGAGACGTGGCCGAGCGCAGCTATCTGTTCCTGCAAGGACCGTCATCGCCGTTCATGGCGCGGGTGGCCGGCGAGGTGCGGGCGCGCGGCCATCGGGCCTGCCGCATCAACCTTTGTCCGGGCGACGCGCTGTTCTGGCGGGCCGGCGCAGCGCGCTTCTATCGCGGCCAGCTCGACGACTGGCCGGACTATGTCGAAGCCTTCATCGAGCGCCAGGCCATCAGTGACCTGGTGTTGCTGGCCGACGGTCGGCCGTATCAGTCGCGGGCCATCGCCGTGGCGGCGCGACGCGGCCTGCGAGTCCATGTCATAGAGCACGGCTATCTCCGGCCCGACTGGATTACCGTTGAGCGTGACGGCATGAACTCGTTCAGTCGCTTCCCGCGCGAGGCACCGGCGGTCAGGGCGCTCTCGGCCGGGCGACCGCTGCCGTCGCTCGAGCCGATCGAACCCGAAAGCTTCCTGCGCTATGCCATCTGGGACGTCGCCTACCATGGCGCCAACATGCTGGCCGGCTGGCTGCTGACGCCGCATTACGTGCGCTACATGATCGACCATCCGATCAAGGAATACGCCGGCTGGGCGTTGAAGCTCCTGCGAGCGAAGGCGACGGCGCGGCGGGCCGAGGCAACGGTGGCGGCGGCGCTGGCGCGGCCGGGGCCGCTGTTCCTGATGCCGCTGCAACTGGCCACCGACCTGCAAATCCGCCTCCACAGCCCGTTTCCCCATCTCAGCGACGCCGTCGCCTGGATCGTCGCTTCGTTCGCCGCCCATGCGCCGGCGGACGCGACATTGCTCTTCAAGGTGCACCCGCTCGATGCCGGCTGGGACCGCTGGCCGACGCGGATCGGCCAGCTGGCCGCGGAGCACGGCATCGCCGATCGCGTCTTCGTCGCTGATGGCGGTTCGCTCGACGCCCTTCTCGTTCGCGCCGCCGGCGTCGTGACGGTCAACTCGACCGTCGGTCTGACGGCGCTCCGGGCTGGCGTGCCGCTGGCGGTGCTCGGCAACGCCGTCTACGACATCGACGGCCTCAGCGACGGCCAGCCGCTCGCCGGCTTCTGGACGGCCCCCCGGCGGCCGGACCGGCAACTGTTCGACGACTTTCTGCGGGCGCTCACCTGGGCGACGCAGGTGCGCGGCGAGTTCACCGCCGAAACGTCCATGGCCATTGGCGCCCGCGAAGTGGCCGCGCGCCTGACCGAGGACGATGACCGGTTGGCGCCGGTGCCGCGACCGGCGGAAATCGGCTTCCGACGCGCCGCCGAGTGGGCGCTTGAGACGAGGGCAAGATGAGCAGAGCGACCTATCGCAACATCGTCCTGACCGGCGCGTCCGGCGGTATCGGCACGGCTCTGGCCGAGCGCCTCGCCGCGCCCGGCCGGCGGCTGCTGCTGATCGGCCGGCGGGCCGACGAACTGGCTGTGCTGGCCGAACGCTGCCGCGCCCGGGGCGGCGAGGTTGAGGTTGGCGTCGTCGACGTGCGCGAGGGCGAGGCGCTGTCGGCGCTGATCCTCGATTTCGACGACCGCTTTCCCGTCGACCTGGTGCTGGCCAACGCCGGCGTCACCTGCGGCTTGACGCCCGGGCACCAGCCGGAGGCGCCGGGCGAGGCGCGACGGCTGCTCGACATCAATTACGGCGGCATGCTCAATACCGTCGAGCCGCTGCTGCCGCGCTTCATCGCCCGGCGCGCCGGACAGGTGGCGCTCACCTCGTCGATCGCCGCGTTGCGGCCGCAGCCGGACCTGCCGTCCTACAGCGCCACCAAGATGGCGGTGCGCGGCTATGGCGTGGCGCTGCGCGGCTGGCTCCGGGAGTTCGATGTCGGCGTGTCGGTGATTTTCCCCGGCTTCGTCACCAGCCCCATGTCGCTACGCCATCGCGGTGCCAAGCCGTTCGAAATTTCGGCGGAGCGGGCGGCCGGGATCATCGTGCGCGGCCTTGAGCGGCGGGCGGCGATCATCGCCTTTCCGTTGCCGCTGGCCATCCTCGCCACGCTGGGTATGCTGATTCCGCCGGTCATCGCCGACTGGTTCGAGAACGGCTTCCGCGCCTACGTCGTGCCCGACGACGGCCGGTGACTCCCCCTCAGGCGCCCGACAGTTGCTGGAACACCGAGCCGGCTTCGCGGATGACGGCGAGTTCCTCGGCGGTGATGCGGATGGCCTCGTCGATCTGTTCGAAGCTGTGCTCCGAGGTGATGAAGAAGCGCAGGCGGGCCTGCTTTTCCGGCACCGCCGGATAGATGATCGGCAGGGCGTTGAGGCCGCGCTTGAACACCCGGTCAGCCAGCACGGCGGCTTGGGCGCTGTCGCCGACGATGACCGGTACGACGGCGTAACCTTGTGACAGGCCGGTGTCGAGACCGGCGGCCTGGGCGGCTTCGACGAAGTGATGGCCGTTGTCGCGCACCTTGGCCACGCGCCAGGGTTCGGCTTCCATGAGGCGCAGCGAGGCGAGACCGGCCGCGGCCAGGGCCGGCGACAGACCGACGGAATAGACGAAGCCCGGCGACTTGACCTTGAGGTAATCGACGAGGGCGCTGGAGCCGGCGATGTAGCCGCCGCAACCCGACAGCGTCTTGGACAGCGTACCCATCCACAGCTCGATGCTGGTCGGGTCGATGCCGAAGTGTTCGGCGATGCCGCCGCCGGTCTTGCCGAGCACCCCGAGCGAATGGGCCTCGTCGACCATCAGCCAGGCGTCGAACTCGCTCTTGACCTCGATGAAGCGCGGCAGGTCGGGGAAGTCGCCGTCCATCGAATAGAGGCCTTCGATGACGATCAGCACGTGGTCGTACTGGCCACGCACCTTGAGCAGCAGATCGCGCACCGCCTGCCAGTCGTTGTGCGGGAAGGTGAGGCGGGCCGCGCCCGACAGGCGGGCGCCTTCCGACACGGAATTGTGGATCAGGGCATCGACCATGATCAGGTCCTTGGGCCCGATCAGCGTGCCGATGGTCGAGACGTTGGTGGCGTGACCGCTGACGTAGACGATGCTGTCCTCGGTGCCGTAGTGGCGGGCCAGCGCCAGTTCGAACTCGCGATGAATGGGGCGCTCGCCAGCCACCAGACGGCTGGCCGAGACGGAGGTGCCGTAGCGCTCGATGGCCGCCTGGGCGGCCGCCTTGACGTCGGGATGACCGTTGAGACCGAGATAGTTGTAGGAAGCGAAGTTGAGATAGCGCTTGCCGTCGATCACCGTCTCAGCGGCGGCAAGTCCGTCGTGGGCGCGGAAGAACGGGTTTTCGATCCCCATCATCTGGGCGGCGGCATGCTGGATGCGCAAGTCCTTGTAGTCGGCAAGCCGGGAGAAGTCGAAGGCGGTGACGCGCGGCCGCACGGGCGGCGGCGGCGCATCCGGTCGGCTCTGACGATTCTTGCGCGCCTCGCGCAGACCGGCGATCAGCGCATCCTTCTCGGCGCCCGACACGCCACCGTAGCCACGCCTGGAGTTGGTCATCACAGCAGTCTCTTCACGGTTTCGGCCTTGGCCTCGAGCGAGGTGAGGACGGCGGTGACGTCTTCGCGCGAGTCGTCGGCGAAGTGGCGGGCGGCGGCGGCGCTGTCGGCCGGCGAACCTTCGCCTTCCTGGCCGAGGGCCTTGTCGACGATGCGGCGGGAGATGTCGGCGATGGTGGCGCCGTTGGCCAGCGACAGAATGGGGATTTCGACGCCTAGCTTCTGTTCGGCGGCCATTCTGAGTTCGACAGCCATCAGCGAATCCATGCCGACTTCGGTCAGCGGCCGGTTGAGACCGATGTCGTCGGCCGGCAGGCGCAGGATGCGCGAGATTTCGCCGGTCAGGAGTTCACCCACCTTCTTGACGGCGTCGGCATGATCGAGGCCCTTGATCAGCTCCATCAGCTCGCCGCTTTCCATGTCGTCGGCGCTGCCTTCGCTGGTCCGGCCAAGCACGTCGGCGACGAGCGGCGTGGCGAGGAGCTTCAGCTCCTTGCGGGCGGTCGCCCAGTCGACGCGGCCGTAGGCGACGACCGGGTCGCCGGCGCCGCTGTCGAACACCAGGCCGAGGCCGGCGAGCGCTGCCTTGACGGTCAGCGATTGCTTGCCGAGGCGGGTCGACAGCACGGCGTTGACTTCCATGTTGCGGGCGAGATAGCCGGCGTCGGCGATGGCGCCCCAGGCGATGGCCACGGCCGGCAGACCGGCGGCGTGGCGGGCTCGCGCCAGCCCTTCCAGATAGGCGTTGGCGGCCACGTAACTCGCCTGGCCGGGATTGCCGATCAGTGTCGTGGCCGAGGAGTAGAGCACGAAAAAGTCGAGCGGCCGCTGGCGCGTCAGGCGATCGAGGAGGTCGGCGCCGGCCACCTTGGGAGCCAGCACCTTGTGGATGCGGGCGGCGTCGAGGTTGGCGAACAAGGCGTCGTCGAGCACCATGGCGGTGTGGAGCACGCCCCTCAGCGGCGGCATGGTGGCGTCGATGCGGGCGAACAGCGCCGTCATCGCCGCTTCGTCGGTGAGATCGGCCGCCACCGTCGCGATGGTGGCGCCACGCTGGCGCATGGCTTCGATCAACGGCAGTGCGCTCGCCGCTGCTTCACCGCTGCGGCTGGTGAGGACAAGGTGACGAGCGCCGCGTTCGACAAGGAAGCGGGCGGTCTCGATGCCGAAGCCACCGAGACCGCCGGCGACGAGATAGGTGGCATCGGCGCGCACCGGCACCGGCGACGGACTGGCGGCGGCACCGAGGACCGGCGGTCGCACCAGAATCTTGCCGATGTGGCCGGAGCCCTGCATCAGGCGGAAGGCATCGGTGATCTCGTGGGCGGCGAACACGCGGTAGGGCAGCGCGGTGAAGGCGCCATCCTCGAAGCCGGCCACCAGCTCACGGAACAGCCGTTCGGTGAGTTTGGGACGGCGGGTCAGCAACTGGTCGGCGTCGACGCCGAAGTAGCTGAGGTTCTGGCGGAACGGCCGCAGGGCGATGCGCGAGTTGGCATAGTAATCACGCTTGCCGAGCTCAACGAAGCGGCCGAACGGCTTCAGGCACTCGATCGACCGCTCCATCGCCTCGCCGGACAGCGAATTGAGGACGACGTCGACGCCTTCGCCATCGGTCAGGGCCAGTACCTCGTCGGCGAAAGCCAGCGAGCGGCTGTCGAGCACGTCGTGGGCGCCGAGCATGGTGAGCAGGGCGCGCTTGTCGGCCGTGCCGGCCGTGGCGATGACGCGGGCGCCGCGCCAGAGGGCGATCTGCAGCGCCGCCAGACCGACGCCGCCAGCGCCGCCATGGATCAGCACCGTCTCCCCCTCTTCGAGCCGCGCAAGTTCGACCAGCGAATAGAAGGCGGTGAGGAAGGTGACCGGGATGGTGGCGGCCGCTTCGAGATCGACGGTGGACGGCAGCGGCGCCAGCGCCTTGTCGGCGACGACGACGTGGGTCGAGAAGCAGGCCGGCGCGAAAGTGATGACGCGATCGCCGACCTTGTAGCGGCTGACGGCCGGACCGACGCCGGTGATGACGCCGGAGCACTCCATACCAAGCGTGGCGCCGGCGAAGCCATCTTCCAGCGCTTCCTCGGGCAGCAGGCCGAGGGCCCACATGACGTCGCGGAAGTTGAGGCCGGCGGCGGCGACGGCGATTTCCACCTGATCGTCGACGAGAGGGCGGCGCGGTTCCGGCCGCCAGGCGATACCGTCGAGCGAACCTTGACGCTCAATGCCGAGGGTGACGGCGACATTGCCGGCCGACAGGGCCAGCGTGGCGCGGCTCGCCAGCGTCTTGTCGCGGCGATGACGCAGGGCCGACAGGCCGCGCTCGTCGACGATGATCTCACGTTCGACCGGCGGCTGGTCGAGCAGGTCGGCCAGCCGTTCCGCCGCTTCCGAGGCCATGAAGGCGACGGCGATGTCGATAAGACGCGTCTCGACGTCGGGATATTCGTTGATGACGACGCGGCCGAGGCCCCAGAGCCCGGTTTCCACCGGCCGGCTGACGCCGCCGCGGGCGCTGCCGGAGCCGCCGGCGGCGACGAGCCACAGACGGGCGGGCGGCTTGACGGCGCCGTTGAGCACGGCGTGAACGGTCATGACGCGCGCCTGCAGCGCCGGCAGGGCGGCTTCGGCGTCGCTGAGACGCGGCACGAACACCACGTCCTTGAGCTTGCCGCCGCCCAGCAGCGTCTTGAGGTCGTCGTCGGTTCCGGCGTCGAGAGCCTCGATGGTGAAACTGCCGCCCGGATTGCCATGGGCGACGGCCACTCGCACCGTGCGACCGCGCGCGGTCAACACGACGGCGAGCGCATCGAGCATGCCACGCGTGGCGGTGTCGCCGTCCGAAAGCAGCAGCACCGGATCGGTCTCGCGCGGGCTGGCGACGGGTGCCAGCCCGGGCGCCCGGCCGATGAGCACGTTGGCGCGCAGGCGGTCGCTGGCGACAGCACGGCGGATGACGGCGCCGAAACCGGCCGCTTCGAGCGCCGCCGCGGCGGATTCGGCCGAGCGGTAGGCACCGACGGGGAACTCCGGCGCCATCGAGGCGCTCCACCACGACTTGACCTGACCGTGGATGAGATCGGCGATCAGCGTCGGTTCGGCCTCGACGGCGACGAGCGGCGCGCCGGTCGCCAGATGCCGGCCGATGGTGGCCACAGCGTCGCCCGCGCCCGGGCGGCCGAGGATGTCGACGACGATGGCAAGATCGAAGGCGCGGGGACCGAACCGGCCCTGGCCGAGTTCGCCGAGGGCGGCAACCTCGATGTCACTGCCTTCGGTTTCGTTGAGCCGCAAGCGGTCAAGCCGGGCCGGATCGGGATCGGTCAGGACGATGCCGGTCACGGTCGGCAGGTCGGCCAGCACACGGGCCAGCGCCAGACTGCCGGCGCCGGCTAGCAGGATGTTGAGCGAGCGGTCGGTCGGCCAGGCCGCGGCGAGATCGCGGCCGATGGCCAGCGCCGTCGACAACTTGGCGGCGGCCGAAGGCGCCGACGTTTCGAGGTGTTCGGCCAGTGCCGCCGGGATGGCGTCGGCGAGGGTGTCGACGAGACCCGCGGTGAGGCGGGCAGCGAAGCGTTCGGTCAGGCGGACCAGCGCCGCCGCTTCGGCGATGCGGTCGGGATAGCTCGCCACCAGTGTGGCGATGACCGTGGCGGCCGGCGGGTAGGGCGACGTATCGCCGAACCGGATGACCATGTCGTTGCGTTCGATGGCGCCATCCTCTTCGAGGGCATCGACGGCGCGGTAGAACAGCGGCAGAGCCGAGGCGTCGACCCTGGCTGGTGCGCCGGCGGCAAGCTCCAACCGACCCGCGGGATCGGCGAGGGCGCGCAACGCGTCGTGGACGATCGCGCGGCAGCCGGCGTCGATGAGCAGCGTTGCCTCGTCGGCGTCGGGCGGGGTGGGCGCGGCGACGCCGAGCGCTTCGAGGCGGGCACCGGCGTCGGTCCAGGCCGCCGGCAACGTCACCGGTTCGGTCGGGTTGGCGAGGCGGATGGCTCGGGTCAGGTAGGTAAGATCGGCCGGGCCGGCGTCGCGACCGAGGCGCATGGCCTTGAAGCGGGCGCCGGTGGCGCGGGCCACCACGGCGCCGTCGGCGTCGGTGAGCGTGAAGCTGGCCTCGATCGACCGCGACGATGCCTTGGTGATCTCGATCAGTGCCCGGGTGGGGGATGCCTTGGCAGCGTAGACGCGCAGGTCGTCGAAGCGCACCGGCAGGAACGACTGGCCGTCGCCGCCCAGCGTGTCGCGGATCAGCAGGAACAAGCCGTGGAAGGCGGCGTCGAGCAGCGTCGGATGCAGCTCCAGCTGGGCGTCGTGGACGAGGCCGGTGCCGTCGGCGGCCAGCGTCACCAGCAACGATCGCTCGCCGGTGGGCACCACTGACACGGCGCGGCGGAAGGCCGGGCCGTAGTGCAGGCCGAAGCGGGCCGTCAGAGCGTAGAGTTCGTCGCCGCTCATGGCCGGGCCGGTGGCGGTGGGGAGCACGATGGTCGGCCGCGCCTCGATGGGCGGACGGCCGACGCGGGCGCGGACGTGCAGCCCGAACGTCGGCTCGACGAGACGTCGGCGGCTCGAAATGTCGATGAGGTCGGAAGAGGCATCGATTTCGGTGCGCACCTCGGCCGTCTCGCCGTCTTCGAAGACCAGCGGCCGCAGGATGTCGAGATCGCGGATCTCGATGGGACCGTCGCCGAGATGGCGGGCGGCGGCGGCCAGCACCATCTCCACAAAGCCGGCGGCCGGGAACACCGTCGAGGTGTCGACGACATGGTCGGCGAGCCACGGCACCAAGGTGGTGTCGATGTGCGCCAGCCACGGGCCGGTGCCGGCGTGGCGCTGATAGCCAAGCAGCGGATGATCGTCGGCGGCGCCGGCAATGTCGGTGGCTTCCTGGCTGTCGGCCATCCGGTAGGGCTGGTTGCGCCAGGGATAGGTCGGCAGGCCGTCGGCCAGACTGGACGGCTTGCCGAAGAAGGCTTCGGCCTTGAAGCGGGCCCCGTTGACCACGGCGCGGGCGGCGATCAGGCCGAAAATGTCGCTGGTTTCCTTGTCGGATTGCTCCAGCGAGTTGACGAAGGCGCCGGTCTTGTTGATGCCGGCGATGCTGTCGACGATGTAGTTCTTCAGCACCGAGCTGGCGCCGATCTCGATGAACACCTTGCCGCCGGCCTCGGCCGCCGCCTCGATGGCCTGACGGAACAGCACGGGATTGCGGACGTTGAGCCACCAGTATTCGGCGTCGAGGCTGGTGCCGGGCAGGGCCTTGCCGACCACGGTCGAGAAGAACGGCAGGCGCTCGGGCCGGGCCTGCAACGTCGCCAGGGCATCGATCAGCGGCTTGTGAATCGGTTCGATGAGATCGCTGTGGAACGGATAGGCGAGGTTAAGGCGGCGGGCGGCGATGCGATGCTTCTTCATGGCGCCGGGAACGGCGGCGATGGCGTCGGTGGTGCCCGACACGGTGACCGAACGCGGGCTGTTGTCGGCGGCGAGCGTCAACCCCTTGAAACGCGGTTCGGCGAGGAATTTGCGCGCTTCGTCGACCGACACCTGCAGGGCGGCCATGGAGCCGAGATCGCGCGTCATCTCCTGCTGCGTCGAGCGAACGTGGATGAGGAAGACGGCGCCTTCGAGCGGCAGGATGCCGGCGGCCCAGGCGGCGGCGACTTCGCCGACCGAATGGCCGGTGACCATGTCGGGCTCGACGCCGCGGGCCTTCAGCGCCTCGACGGTGGCGACCTGCACGGCGAACAGCAGCGGTTGGGCGATCTCGGTGCGGTTGATCTCGGTGGCGAGATCGGTCGAGAACAGCTGCGTTGCCAGCGACCAGCCGGCGATGCGCATGAACAGGCGCGATACCGTGTCGAAGGACGAGCGGAAAACGGCGTCGGCCTTGTAGGCGGCCTGACCCATGCCGGCCCATTGCGAGCCGTTGCCGGAGAAGGCGAACACCACCGGCGCATTGCGGCTGGTGGCGCGACCGACGACGTGGTCGGCGCCCTTGCGGTCGGCCAGATAGGCGTCGAGCGCCCCGGCGATGTCGCCAGCACTGCCGCCGAGGGCAATCAGGCGATGGTCGAGGCGGTCACGGCGATAGGCGGCGGCGTTGGTGAGGCGGGCGAGCTCGCCCTGGCTGGCGTCGGCGATCATGTCGCGGTAGCGCTCGGCCAGCACCTTGAGCGCGTCGGGGCTCTGGGCGGAGATCACCAGCGGCGCCGAACGGCTGGGCGCCTTGGGGCGGGCCACTTCGGCCGGTGTCGGCTCGCGGAAGACGACGTGGGCGTTGGTGCCGCCGAAGCCGAAGGAGTTGACGCCGATGGCCAGCGGCGCGCCGGTTTCCACCAGCGGTCGGCCCTCGGTCACCACTTCGATGTTGAGGCCGGCGAAATCGATGTCCGGGTTGGGCGTGCGGAAGTGCAAGGACGGCGGGATGCGCCGCTTCTCGAGGATCAGCTGGGCCTTGAGCAGGCCTGCGAGGCCGGAGGCGGCCTCGAGGTGGCCGATGTTGGTCTTGACCGAGCCGATGGGCAGGCGGGCGTGACGCTGGCGGCCGAGTACCTCGCCGAGCGCCTGAGCTTCGGCCGGATCGCCGACGCGGGTACCGGTGCCGTGGGCTTCGATGTAGGCGAGATTCTCCGGGTCGATCTCGTACTTGTCGTAGATGTGGCGCAGCAGCGCCGCCTGCTGTTTGGCCGAGGGCAGCGACAGGCCGACGGTGCGGCCGTCGGAGTTGACGCCCGAACCGAGGATGACGCCGTGGATCTGGTCGCCGGCGGCCTTGGCCGCCTCCAGCGTCTTGAGCACGAAGACGACGGCGCCTTCCGAACGGACGTAGCCGTCGCCGTCGGCGTCGAACGCGCGGCAGAGGCCGGTCGGCGACAGCATCGAGGCGCGCGAGAAGCCGACGAAGGCGAACGGCGACAGCAGCATGTTGACACCGCCGATGATGGCCGTGTCGATGCTGCCCGAGCGGAGCGCTTCGAGGGCCTGATGCAGCGCCACGATCGACGACGAGCAGGCGGTGTCGACGGTGAAGCTCGGTCCTTTGAGGTCGAAGATGTAGGAAATGCGGTTGGAGACGATCGACAGCGTGTTGCCGGTCATCAGCTGGATGTCGGCCGAGGCGGTGTCGGCATAGAAGCGGTAGGAATGATCGACGCTGGCGGCGCCGACGAAGACGCCGGTCTCTGTGCCGGCAAGGCGGGAGGCGGGAATGCCGGCGTGTTCGAGGGCTTCCCAGACCACTTGCAGCAGAATGCGCTGCTGCGGATCGATCTGCAGCGCTTCGCGCGGACTGATGCCGAAGAACATGGGGTCGAAGCCCCAGGGATCATCGATCTGGCCGGCGCTCCAGGTGTAGCTCTTGCCGGCGACCTGCGGATCGGGATGGCCGAAACGGTTCTTGGCCCAGCGACCGTCCTGAACTTCGCCAACGGCGCACTTGCCGGCGTCGAGCAGTGACCAGAACGATTCCGCTCCATCCGCCTGCGGCAACCGACAAGCATAACCGACGATGGCAACGGCACTGTTTTGAACCGGCATAGATCTGAAGACCCCAATGGTTCGGCCGCAACCAGAGTTCATTCAATCGATCCGGCAGACGGATCCATCTTCCTGGCGCAACCGTTTCTACAAAATCGATCGGTTTGGTCACATGGCCCCACCAAGCCGCATACGTGTTTGTTTCACATCCACCCCAGCGATGCAACAGCCGCCGGAACGACACCAGCCCGGCACCGCCCCGGGACGAGGGCGGCCGGCACACAGCAAAAGCCGACTATTTTCGGCCTTTCGATGGCAACTTTTTTACTGATCCGGCGCAGGCAAATGGCCGGACCACCCGAGGCCGGCCACGATCGATCGCTTCTTTCATAAGTACTTTTTACAGGTAATCAGCCAATGGCCCTGGCTTGCACTTCCTTGATGTCGGTGAAGCGCATCTTCGGCCATTTCTCCTTGATGTAGTTAAAGGCATAACCGGAGGTGGCGAGCAATACCGGATCGCCGTCAACGTCCTCGGCCATGGCCGAGCGGTTGCCGTTGACGAACTCGAGGACGTCCGTTTTGTCGCCGCCGAGCCAGCGCGCCATGTTGTACTGGCTGGCCTCGAAGCCGACGTCGAGGCCGTATTCCTGCTGCAGGCGATTCTGCAACACGTCGAGCTGCAGGGCACCGACGACGCCGACCAGCGCCGGCGAGCCATCGACCGGACGGAACACCTGCACGACGCCTTCCTCGGCCAGCTGCTGCAGCGCCTGCTTCAGCTTCTTGGCCTTCATGGCGTCTTCGAGGCGGACGCGCCGGAGGATTTCCGGGGCGAAGCTCGGCACGCCGACGAAGGTGATGTCCTCGCCCTCGGTCAGCGTGTCGCCGATCCTGAGCGTGCCGTGGTTGGGAATGCCGACGACGTCGCCGGCCCAGGCTTCATCGGCGATCTGCCGTTCCTGCGCGAAGAAGAACTGCGGCGCATGCAGTGCCATGGTCTTGCCGGTGCGGGCGTGCCGCACCTTCATGCCGCGCGTCAGCTTGCCCGAGCACAGGCGGATGAAGGCGATTCGGTCGCGGTGGTTGGGATCCATGTTGGCCTGGATCTTGAAAACGAAGGCGCTGAGGCGGGACTCGTCGGCCTTGACCAGCCGCGTGCTCGCCGCCTGATCGCGCGGCGGTGGGGCGAAGGCCGCCAGACCGTCGAGCAGGTCCTTGATGCCGAAGTTGCGCAGGGCCGATCCCCAGTAGACCGGCGTCAGGTGGCCCTGGCGGAAACTTTCGAAGTCGAACGGGTTGGTGCCCTCGGCGGCAAGCTCGATGCTTTCGCGCAGGTCGGTGAGGTAGCGCGTCTCGAGCAGGGCATCGAGCGCCGCGTCGTCGATCTCGTCACCATGCTCGTCGTTCTTGTCGTTCATCAGGCGCGTCATGCGCCGCTTGAGGTCGTAGGTGCCGATGAAGTCCTTGCCCGAGCCGACCGGCCAGGTGATGGGGGCGGTATCGAGCGCCAGCGTCTTCTCGATCTCGTCGAGCACCTCGAACGGGTCGCGGGCTTCGCGGTCGAGCTTGTTGATGAAGGTGACGATGGGAATGTCGCGCAGGCGGCAGACTTCGAACAGCTTGCGCGTCCGGTCCTCGATGCCCTTGGCGGCGTCGATGACCATGATGGCGCTATCGACGGCGGTGAGCGTGCGGTAGGTGTCCTCGGAGAAGTCTTCGTGGCCCGGCGTGTCCAGAAGGTTGAAGACGTTGCCGTTGTACTCGAAGGTCATCACCGAGGTGACGACGGAGATACCGCGATCGCGTTCGATCTTCATCCAGTCCGAACGGGTGCGGCGGCTCTCGCCGCGGGCGCGCACCTGACCGGCCAGCTGGATGGCGCCGCCGAACAGCAGCAGCTTTTCGGTCAGCGTCGTCTTGCCGGCGTCAGGGTGGGAAATGATGGCGAAGGTGCGCCGCCGTTCGATCTCGCGCCGCAACCGTTCGTCGCCGCTAGGTGCCACATCCGTTTCAACGCTGGTCATCGATGGTTGTCCGCAAGGTCCGCATTCTGAAAGGGCCGTCAAACCACCAGCCACCGATCGGTTTGTCAACCGCGCGCGGGGGCGTCGGCGGCGGTTTTTTTGCCGGGAACGGTATCCTGGGCGCATTGACGCAGAAAGAGGTGCACATCGGAGGTGTCGAGCATGCGTTCGATCTCGATGCGTTCGCCGTTGTTGCAGCCGTTGCCAAGGATGGCGCGGGCGGTATCGACGCGCCAGACAAGGTCGCGCAGCGCCATCAGCGTGGTCCGCGCCATGCCGGTGTCGTCGACGGCCTCGGCGAGCAGCGCCCGAGCCAGACAGTAGATGGCCGAGTCGTTGGTAAAGCGCAGGCCGGCGGGGCCGGCGGCGTCGACGGCGGAGATGAGCAATCGCACGAGACGCAGCACGGCCGAGACGTCGAGCGGAGCACGCTCGGCTGTGGCAACGCCGGGATCGGTGGAACGCAGATCGGACATGAGCGACTGACTGAACCTGAAACGTGTTGTCGTCGCTATGCTGTTTTAGGTCGTGGTCGGCGTGGTCGGCCGGCCCGACGATATTGTCGCGAGTCCCTGTAAATTTGGCACGCTTTGCCGGCGGCGACAGGGGGACGGACGCCGTTTGGACAGGAATCTGCGACGGTCTGGTTACCTGATTCTTAATGCCACCATCAGGACTACCGATGTGGCGAGGCCGGACCAAACGGATGTCCGACGGTCACGAACCGGCGTCCGGACCATCGGCGGCGAACCAGTCGCGGTTTTCCCGCCGCAGGGCGGCGAGCTGATCGACGATGCGGCCGAGATGGTCGCGGATGAGGACGGCGGCGGCCTCGGCATCACGGCGGGCGAGGGCGGCGAGCAGGGCAACGTGCTCGGCGTGGGCGGTGTCCGACGTGCTGGCGAGTGTCAAATGCCGTACCCGGTCCATGTGCGCCTTGTTGTCCTCGATGACGTCCCAGGCGTAGCCGAGGCCGGCCCGGATGGCGATCTGTCGGTGCATCTCGTCGTCGAGCCGGTGGAAGGCCTGGCGGTCGCCGGCAGCGATGGCCGCCCGCTGGGCCGCGACCAGCGTGGCGAGCGCCGCGTGATCGCCAGCCGACAATGTGGTGGCGGCAGCCCGCACCGTTTCGATTTCCAGCGCGGCGCGGATGAAGCGGGCGCGCAGCACTGCCGCTTCCGAGATGACGCTGACGACCGTGGCCCGCTGCGGCCGGATGGTCAGGAAGCCGAGGCGGGACAGGCGATAGAAGGCGTCGCGTACCGGCTGGCGCGAAACGTCCATCTCCAGGGCGACATCGGCTTCCGACAGGCGCGTGCCCGGGGGGAGGCGCAGGGCGACGATGTCGGTCTTGAGATGGCCGAACACCCGTTCGGCCGCCGACAGGCGTGGCGTCGGCGTATCGGGCGGGGAGGAGAGGGCGGCCATCGGATCCTCGCGTTGACAACAGTTGATATACTAGAATATCAGTTTAGCAGCTTGGCGACGGCAGGCAAGTCCGGTCTTGCCGCCGCCGGTCGATGGAGAAAGCCGTGACCGCACCGCGTCTCAGCCGCACCAGTCCGCCGCCGTATCGGACTGGCATCGTCCACCTGGGTCTCGGCGCCTTCTTCCGTGCCTTCGGCGCCATCTACGTCGCCGAGGCGATGGCGCGGTCGGGCGGCGACTGGGGCATCCTCGGCGTCAGTCTGCGCAGCGCCGCCACCCGCGATGCCCTGGCACCGCAGGGCAACCTCTACACGGCGCTGGAGCTGGCTCCGGCGGGCGAACGCGCCCGCCAGGTCGACGTGCTCACCGGCGTGCTGGTGGCGCCCGAGAACCGGGACGCCGTGCTCGCCGCCATGGTCGACCCGGCGGTCAAGATCGTATCGCTGACCGTAACCGAGAAGGGCTACTGCCACGTGCCGGCCACCGGCGCCCTCGACCTTGATCACGCCGATATCGTTCACGACTGCTCGGCGGCGCTGCCGGTGTCGGCGCCGGGGTTCATCGTCCGGGCGTTGGCGCGCCGTCGGGCCGCCGGCTTGCGGCCATTCACCGTACTCTCCTGCGACAATCTCCCCGGCAACGGCCGCCTGACCCGGAACGTCGTGCTGGCGCTGGCCCGGTTGATCGATCCGACGCTGGCCGACTGGATTGCCGCCGAGGGCCGGTTTCCCTCGACCATGGACGATCGCATCGTACCCGCCACCAAGGCCAACGACATCGCCCGGCTTGCCGCGCTGACCGGCTGCTACGACGCGGCGCCGGTGGTGCACGAGCCTTTCCGGCAATGGGTGGTCGAGGACGATTTTGTCGGGGGTGAGCGACCCGATCTCGCCGCCGTCGGCGTGCGCCTCGTCGCCGACGTGACTCCTTACGAGGACATGAAGCTGCGCCTGCTCAACGCCACCCATTCGGCGCTGGCCTATCTCGGCTTTCTCGCCGGCCACGAGACCATCGCCGACACCGTGGCCGATCCGCCGTTTGCCGTCTATGTCCGTCAGCTCTGGCGGGCCGAGATCATTCCGGCGCTGGTGCCACCACCGGGCGAGGACCTTGCCGCCTACGCCGCGGCGCTGTTCGCCCGCTACGCCAATCCGGCCATCCGCCATCGCACGGCGCAGATCGCCAGCGACGGCAGTCAGAAACTGCGGCCGCGCCTGTTTGCCACTCTCGCCGCCAACGCCGCCGCCGGGCGGCCGTCGCCCGGCCTCATGCTCGCCATCGCCGGCTGGATGCGCTACGTCGGTGGCCTCGACGAGGCGGGGCGGGCCATCGCCGTCAGCGACCCGCACGCCGACGCCTTGCGGGCGCTCAGCGACAGCGCCGTCAGCCCGGCCACCAAGGCCGAGGCGCTGCTTGGCTTCCGGCCGGTGTTTCCCGCCGACATCGCCGCTTTGCTGCATGACGGGGTGGTCGAGGCGGCCGAGCGGCTGGACCGTCTCGGTGCCCGGGCGGCGGTCGCCGCGCTCATCAAGGAGAGCTGAAATGAAGGACTCCTGGCGCTGGTATGGCGCCTACGACAAGATTTCGCTCGCCGACATCGGCCAGACCGGTGCCCGCGGCATCGTCACGGCCCTGCACGAGATTGCCTATGGCGAAGTCTGGCCACGTCAGGCCATCGCCGCGCGCAAAGCCGAGATCGCGGCGGCCGGCTTCGACTGGGTGGTGGTCGAAAGCCTGCCGATCCACGAGCGGATCAAGCGCGGCGAGGGGGATCTGTCGCTGCTTTTCGCCAACTATCGCCAGTCGATGGCCAACCTCGCCGCCGAGGGCGTCACGGCCATCTGCTACAACTTCATGCCGCTTCTCGACTGGACGCGTACCGATCTTGCCCACCCAACGGTGGGCGGCGCCACCTGTCTGCGCTTTTCAGCGCCCAAGATGGCCGCCTTCGAAATCCACATGCTGGGACGGCGGGCGGCCGAGGCCGACTATCCGGAGGCGGTGCTGGTCGAGGCGCGCCATTGGTTCGAGCAGTCGAGCGAAGCCGATCGCGCCCTGCTGCTACGGTCGATCATGTCCGGCCTGCCCGGCGCTTTCGACCGCTACGACATCGCCGGTCTCAGGACGGCGCTCGCGGGGTACGAGGGCATCGGCCTGGCCGAGCTGCGGCAGAATTTCCGCCGCTTTCTCGACGAGGTGATCCCGGCCGCCGACGAACTCGGCATCCGCCTCTGCGTCCATCCCGACGATCCGCCGCGCGACATTCTCGGCCTGCCGCGCATCGTCTCCACCGCCGCGGACATCGACTGGCTGTTTGCCGCTTCGGCGAGCCGCGCCAATGGCCTGACGTTGTGCTCCGGTTCGCTGGGTGCCCACCGGGACAACGACCTGCCGGCCATGGCGCGACGTTTCGCCGACCGCATCCACTTTGCCCACCTGCGCAATGTCGCCAAGTCGGCGGACGGTTCGTTTCAGGAGGCGAGCCACCTTGACGGCGACACCGACATGGTGGCGCTGGTCGCCGCGCTGCTGGCCGAGGAGAAGCGGCGGCGGGCGGCTGGCCGCAGCGACTGGGAAATCCCATTCAGGCCCGATCACGGCCACGAGTTTCCGGCCGACCAGGGGCGCGGCTATGTCGTCGGTTATCCGCTGGTCGGGCGCCTGCGCGGTCTGGCCGAAGTGCGTGGCATCATCCGCGCCCTGAGCCATCCGGCCGTGGCGGCGTGAGGGGGGCGGCTGAGCGCTGTCCGGCCTGACGGCATCGTCAGGTCGATAAGAAATGGCGGCAGAGTCAAAGGTTTGAGCCGCCGGCTCCATCCGAATTCCGCGGCACCGCAGCCTGGCTGGGGACAAGCGACCGCCAGCCCAAGGCGATATGCCCGAGGCCAACGGCTGGAGCGTCATGACTTGCGCTGCATTCTGTTGCCTGCCGGGGCGAGGGCCACAGCCAAAATGCCAAGCCGCAATCCATTGACTGCGCCGGAATTCATATCATTGAAGGAGGAGTGGCTGGGGGACCTGGATTC
>CALMMQ010000048.1 GCA_937868725.1 uncultured Pleomorphomonas sp. | reverse complement strand
CGGGAACGACGGGCGCGCGCGTCAGCACGGCGAGAAGGGCAGCATGGTCGATCATCGGCAACTCCTGCATGATGGCGGCATGGGGCGGTCAGGCGATGACGCCGGCCCCCTGGTCGGCAGCGCCGATGATCTGGCGCAGCGCCGTGAACAGCTCGCGGCCGGTGCCCCAGCCGTTGGCCGTGAGGTCGGCGCCCACCGGCGGCCGCGCCGCCCACTCGGCGCCATCGATCAGCACGTCGAGGCTGCCAGCGTCGGCGTCGAGGCGGATGCGGTCACCGTCGCGGAGGCGGGCGATGGCGCCGCCGGCCGCTGCTTCCGGCGTAACGTGGATGGCCGCCGGGATCTTGCCCGAGGCGCCGGACATGCGGCCGTCGGTGACCAGCGCCACCTTGAAGCCGCGATCCTGCAGAATGCCGAGCGGCGGCGTCAGCTTGTGCAGTTCCGGCATGCCATTGGCGCGGGGGCCATGGAAGCGCAGTACGGCGACGACGTCACGCTCGAGTTCGCCGGCCGCGAAGGCCGCTTGCAGCGCCTCCTGGCTGGTAAAGACACGGGCTGGCGCTTCGACCACCCGTCGCGCCGGATCGACGGCGGAAACCTTGATCACCGCCCGCCCGAGATTGCCGCTCAGCAGCTTGAGGCCGCCGGTGGGCTGGAACGGGGTATCGACCGGACGCAGGACCGCCTCGTCGCGCGAGCGGTCGGTGGCGGCGGCCCACTGCAGGCCGGCGTCGGCGGTGAGGGTCGGCGCCTGACGGTAGGCGGTGAGCCCCCGGCCGGCGACGGTGGTGACGTCATCGTGCAGCAGGCCGGCGTCGAGCAGCGTGCCGATCAGGAAGCCGGTGCCGCCGGCGGCGTGCAGACGGTTCACGTCGGCCGGACCGTTGGGATAGACGCGGGCGACCAGCGGCACGACGTCGGAGAGGTCGGAGAAGTCGTCCCAGGTCAGGCTGACGCCGGCGGCGCGGGCCATGGCCACGAGGTGCAGGGTGTGGTTGGTCGACCCGCCGGTGGCCATCAGTCCGACGATGCCGTTGACGAAGGCCTTTTCGTCGAGCACCCGCCCGACCGGCGTGAAAGCGTCGCCACCGGCGACGATGGCGAGCGCCCGCCGGACGGCCGCCCGCGTCAGGGCCTCGCGCAGCGGCGTGTCGGGATTGACGAAGGTGGCGCCCGGCAGGTGCAGGCCCATGAACTCCATCAACAGCTGGTTGGAGTTGGCGGTGCCGTAGAAGGTGCAGGTGCCCGGCGCGTGATAGGCGGCCATTTCCGAGGCCAGGAGGTCGGAACGGCCGACCTTGCCTTCGGCGTGGAGTTGGCGGACCTGGCTCTTCTCGGCGTTGCCGATGCCCGACGGCATCGGGCCAGCCGGCACGAACAGGGCTGGCAGGTGACCGAAACTCGCCGCGGCCATCACCAGACCGGGCACGATCTTGTCGCAGACGCCGAGATAGAGCACGGCGTCGAACATGTCGTGGCTGAGGCCGACCGCCGCCGCCAGGGCGACGACATCGCGCGACATCAGGCTGAGCTCCATGCCGCTCGCCCCCTGGGTGATGCCGTCGCACATGGCCGGCACGCCGCCGGCCACCTGCGCCGTGGCGCCGGCGGCCCGGGCTTCGGCGCGGATCAGCTCGGGAAAGCGCTCGAACGGCTGGTGTGCCGACAGCATGTCGTTGTAGGCCGTGATGATGCCGAGGTTCGGCCGACGCTCGCCGGCCAGCGTCGCCTTGTCGTCGGCGGCGCAGGCGGCGAGCCCGTGGGCAAGATTGGCGCAGCCCATGCCAGCCCGGCGCGGCGTGCGGGCGAGCTGCTGCTCGAGGCGCTCGAGATAACGCCCCCGGCTGTCGGCCGAACGGCGGACGATGCGCTCGGTGATGTCGCCAACGCGCGAGACAATGGACATGGTGCGGGCACTCCTTGGGGGTCAGCGATGACGGGCAGTCCAGACGCTGTCGTCGACGAGATGAGCCGGCTTGCGACCTTCAAGGCCGGCGATCAGGTCGGCGACGGCGGTGGCCGCCATGGCGGCGCGCGTTTCGTGGGTGGCCGAGCCGATGTGCGGCAGCGCCACCACGTTGGCCATGCCGGTGAGCGGCGAGGTGACCGGCAGCGGTTCCGTCTCGAACACGTCGAGACCGGCGCCGGCGATGGTGCCGGCCCGCAGCGCCGCGATCAGTGCCGTCTCGTCGACGATGGCGCCGCGCGAACCGTTGATCAGAATGGCGGTCTTCTTCATGCGGGCGAGGGCGGCCGCATCGACCAGGTGCCGCGTCGTCTCCAGCAGCGGCAGCAGCACGCAAACGAAGTCAGCCTCGGCCAGCACCGTCTCGAACGGTTGACGCACGGCCTCATAGTCGCGTTCGACGGCCGGGGCCGGGTGGAGATCGTGGTAGATGACGTTCATGGCAAAGCCCAGTCGGGCGCGGCGGGCGACGGCGGCGCCGATGCGGCCCATGCCGAGGAAGCCGATGGTCTTGTGGTGAACGTCGGTGCCGAACAGGGCCGGTCCGATGCTGGCTTGCCAGCGGCCGGCTTTGACGAACTCGGCCAGTTCGACGACCCGGCGCGCCGAGGCGAGGATCAGCGCGAACACCGTGTCGGCCACCGTTTCGGTCAGCACGCCCGGCGTATGGGTGAGGGCGATGCCGCGCTCCTTGAGATAGCCGGTATCGAAGGTGTCGAAGCCGACGGAAATGGTGGCGGCGATTTCGAGCCGCTCGGCGCGGGCGAGGGTCGCCGCGTCGAACTTCACCGAGGCGCCGATCATGCCATCGGCGTCGGCGAGCGCGGCAAAGAAGGCATCGCGGTTGCCATCGTTGACGCCGTCAAACGCCGTGACGGCGAAGCGCTGCTCGAGCTCGGCGAGGAGTTCGGGCGCGAGCTGCTTGTAGACGACGACCTTTTTCTTGTTCATGTCTGGGCATCCTGGGCGGGAAGGGGCGGGAGCGGCCGGCCCGGAGGCCGGCCGGCGGCGAGCGGGGTCAGGCCTGGCTCGGCACGGCCCGCAGCGCCTTGGCCTCGGGCTTGACGGCGACGGTCAGCACCACCGAGGCGAGGAGGGCGGTGGCCATCAGCACATAGGAGGCCGACGGGCTGCCGGTGGCGCCGTTGAGGTAGCCGACGGCATAGGAGCCCGCGAACGAGCCGAGGGCGCCCATCGAGTTGATCAGCGCCATGGCGCCACCGGCGACGTTGCGCGGCAGCATCTCCGGGATGATGGCGAAGAACGGTCCGTAGGGGGCGTACATGGCACCGCCAGCGATGACCAGCAGTCCGTAGGACAGCCAGAAGTTCGACGTGCCAACCAGATACGAGCCGACGAAGGCGATGGCGCCGACCAGCAGGCACGGCCAGACGAAGGCCCGGCGGTTGCCGGTGCGGTCGGACAGGAACGACACCGCCAGCATGGCGACGGTGGCGAGGAGATAAGGCGCCGACGACAGCCAGCCGGCCTCGACCATGCCGATTTCCTTGCCGGCCTTGAGGATCGACGGCAGCCAGAGCACGAAGCCGTAGACGCCGATCGACCAGCAGAAGTATTGGGCGCACAGCAGGATGACCTTGGGCGAGCGGAAGGCTTCGCCGTAGTTCTTCACCTGCTTGATGCCGCTCTGCTCGGCGGCGAACACGTTGGCCAGGTCCTGCTTCTCGGTCTGTGAGAGCCAGGCGGCGTCGGCTGGCTTCTCGCGCACCAGCACCCACCAGAACACCGCCCAGATGACCGCCGGCACACCCTCGGCGATGAACATCACGCGCCAGTCGTAGGCCTGCACCAGATAGCCCGACAGCACCGACATCCACAGCACCGTCACGGGATTGCCGAGGATGAGGAAGGTGTTGGCGCGCGACCGTTCGGCCTTGGTGAACCAGTGCGACAGGTAGATCAGCATCGCCGGCATCACCGCCGCCTCGACCACGCCCAGCAGAAAGCGGATGGCGATCAGCCAGTTGGCGTTGGTGACGATGCCGGTCAGCGCGGCGCAGCCGCCCCACAGCACCAGGCTCCAGAACACCAGCGTCTTGGCGCTGCGGCGCTCGGCGTAGATGGCGCCGGGAATCTGGAAGAAGAAATAGCCGAGGAAGAACAGCGCGCCGAGCAGCGATGACATCGCCGGCGTGATCTCCAGATCCTTGGCCATGCCGGCCGCGGCGGCAAAGCCGAAGTTGGCGCGGTCGAGATAGGCCAGACTGTAGGTGATGAAGGCGATGGGCATGATGTACCACCACCGGCGGACAGCGATAGGCTTGGGTTCCATGGTCTCACTCCCTTGTGCATCCGCCGATCATGTTGAAAGAACATGATCGACAAGCGGCTGCTCAACTTATTGAATCTGGAGCGATTTCTTATCGACCTGATGAGTCCATCAGGTCGGAAAGCGCTCTTGTGCGCCGGCGTCCTCAGCCGGCAGGATCCTCGATCGGGGACAGAATGCAAAGCCTGCCTCAGGCGGCGAGCGGCAGGCCGAGTTCGGCGCGGGTCGGCAGGCCATCCATGTCGCCGATCACCTGGATGGCGAAGGCACCGACCCGGTTGCCGCGCATCACCGCGTCCGGAATGCTCTCGCCCTCGATAAGCGCCGAGATGACGCCGGCCGCGAAGCCGTCACCGGCCCCGACGGTGTCGACGACGGTGTCGACGCGCACGGCCGCCACCGCGCCGCTGGCGTCGGCCGTCCGCCAGTAGGCGCCGGCCGGACCGAGCTTGATCACCACCAGCTCGACGCCACGGTCGATGTAGTAGGCGGCAATGTCCTCGGCACGCTCCAGACCGGTCAGGATGCGGCCCTCGGCCAGTCCCGGCAGCACCCAGTTGGCCTGGACGGCCAGGGCGTTGAGCTTGTCGACCATCACCTCGCGGCTCGGCCACAGTACCGGCCGCAGGTTCGGGTCGAAGGAGACGGTGCGGCCGGCTCGGCGCATTTCGGCGATCATGTGGCTGGAGAATTCGTAGCTGCTCGGCGACAGCGCCGCCGCCACGCCGGTGGCGTGCAGGTGGCGGGCGCCGAGGGCGTAGCCGGCGTTCCAGTCGGCGAGCGACAGCAAGCTCGCCGCTGAGCCGCGGCGGAAATACTCGACGCGCGGGTCGGCGCCGTTCATGGCGCGCGACTTGAGCTGGAACCCCGTCGGGTGGGCTGGGTCGGTGGCCACCGCGCCGCAATCGACGCCCTCGCGGGCCAGCGTCGCCCGGATGAAGCGGGCGAAGCTGTCGTCGCCGAGCCGGCTGATCCAGCCGACCCGCAGGCCAAGCCGGGCGAGGCCGACGGCGACGTTGGTTTCGGCCCCGGCCATGCGGCGAGTGAAGGTTTCCACTTCGGCGAGATCGCCGGGGGCGGTGGCCACGAACATCGCCATGGCTTCGCCGAAGGTTACGACATCGAGTGCGGTCATGCTTGTCTCCTCAGGGCGGTCACAGCCCGGCCAGCTGGTTCACGTGGTGGCGGGTGGCGGCGATGAGGTCGTCGCCGACCAGAGCGTTTTCCGACCTGATGGAAGCATCAGGTCGATGAGAAATCGCTGCAGAGTCAATAAGTTGAGCAGCCACTTGTCGATCATGTTGTTTCGACATGATCGGCGGATGCTCTATGGGGAATTCGATGGCGCGTGGCAGGCCAGGCGGCAGGGCCGAGAACACGGCGGCGGCCAGCGCCGAGGCGGGCGCCAACGGTCGGGCCACCAGCTTGCCAGCCTCGGTCGCCGCGCTCTTGCAGTGGACATAGGCAACCGATGGCGCCAGCCGGGCGATGGCATCGACGGCGTCTTCGCCGGTCCAGCTCCAGTTGCCGACGTCGAAGGTGAGGCCGATGGCGAGATCGGCGGTGGCCTCGAGGAAGGCGGCGAGCGGGGCGAGCCGGCCGCCTTGCGGCGTCTGGTCGTTCTCGATGAGCAGTCGGCAGGGCAGACCGGCGACAAGGCTGGCAAGGGCCGCCCGGTCGGGCACCTCCGGGGCGTGGCCGAGCGATACCTTGAGCACATCGGCGCCGAGGGCCTCGGCTTCGGCGGCGTAGCGGGCAAGTTCGTCGGCCTGAAGGGCACCGTCGGCGCCGTGAAGCTCGAACGGCACCGAATAGCGCCGGCGCAGGCCGAGGTCGCGGCCGAAGGCGGCCATGGCGGAGAGCGGCGGCACGGCGTCCGCGAACAGCTCGCGGCGGACTTCAACCCCTTCGGCGCCGGCGGCGGCGGCGATCGCGAAGAAGGCCGGCTGGCCGAGCGTCCGCACCCGATCCGGTCCGAAGGCCGACAGCGCGATGTAAACTCCGTTGGTCATGGACTTCTTGGCTCCATTGTCGCGCCTGCGTCTCCGGGCAGGCCATAGTCAACTAGAACCGGTTTCAGTAAAAAATCGACAGACAAGGCCCGTCGCCGGCCCGACCTCCGATCGGTGCCACGCAAAGCGAACGAAACGGTGCTATGCCTCCCGATTTCAGCGCAACTAACTACTGAAACCAGTTTCAGTAAGTGATAGACCATCACCGGAGCGAATCAAGTGCGTAATAACCGTTAAGACCAATGGCGGAAGCCCGCCGCCGCCCGCCAGGCCAGCTTGCTCCGGTGCTTGAGGCGGCACGAGGCGGCGACGTATGATCCCCTGTCGTTCGATTCTCCGGCGAGGGGGAACGCGGACAGGCGGGGCCACGAGGGATGAGCATGGACCAGGTCAAGGGCGTGACCATCAGCGACGTCGCCCGCGCGGCCGGCGTTTCGAAAGCGGCGGTGTCGCGCTTTCTGAGCGGCCGCTTCGAACTGGTGTCGGCGCAGAACCGGGCCGAGATCGAGGCGGCCATCGCCCGCCTCGACTACCGACCCAACCGGCTGGCCCGTGCCCTCAAGCGCGGCCGTACCCGGTTGATCGGCTTCGTCGTCGCCAACGCCACCAATCCCTATTCGGTGGAGGTGATGCGCAGCGCCGAGGAAGCCTGCCGCGCCGAAGGCTACTCGATGATGCTGTGCAACAGCGGCGACAACCCCGACACCGAGCGCGACATCCTCGAAACGCTAGCCGCCTACAGCGTCGAGGGCATCATCCTGCACGCCACCAGCGTCCGGCGCAGCGGGCGCGGCGTCCGTCCGCCCGATCCGGTGTACACCGTGCTGCTCGATCGCTTTCTGCCCGACAGCGCGCACGACTTCGTCGGGCTCGACAACGCCGACGCCACCACCCAGGCGACGCGGCATCTCATCGCCAACGGCTTCCGCGATCTCGCCTTCTTCTCCGAGCCGGTGGCCGGCGTCAGCACGCGCGAGGAGCGATCGTCGGTGTTCCTCACCGTGGCCGCGGCCACGGCCGGCGTCCGCGGTCAGCTGATCGAAGCGTTGCTCGACGACGAGCCCCGGCTCGACGCGGCGGTGGCCGCCTTCCTCGCCGACCGTTCGCCGGCCACGGGGCCGCAGGCCATCATCGCCGGCAGCGGCATCACCACGCTGCGCGTCGTGCGGGCGCTCGATCGGCTGGGCATTGCCATGGGCGCCGGCGTCGGCTTCGTCGGCTTCGACGAACTCGAGTGGTCGCCGCTGGTCAGTGGCGGCATCACCACCATCGCCCAGCCCACCGACGTCATCGGTGCCACCGTCGTCGCCCACCTCCTGAGCCGGATCGGCGGCGACGCCACCCCGCGCCGCAAGACGGTGTTCCGGGGGCGTTTGATCGAACGAGCGTCGTCGCGGCCGTCGTGATCGTTGCCGTCCGGCCGTCCTATGGCGCTACCAGACCGCCGACGTGGAAGCGGGCGCGATAGCTGGCCGGCGCCAGCCCGGTGGCGGCGCGGAAATGCTGGCGGAAGTTGGCGGCTGTGCCGAAGCCGGCGCGGGCTGCCACCGTCGCCACTGTTAGCGTCGTTTCTTCGAGCAGGTCGCGGGCATAGCCGATGCGCTGGCGCAACAGCCATTCACCTGGAGAGAGGCCGGTGGCGGCGACAACGTGCCTGTGCAGGCTGCGAAGGCTGACGTGCGCCTCGGCCGCCATGCGTTCGACGCTCCAGCGTTCGTCGAGCCGACGCTGGATCGCCGCGAGGAGGTCGCCGAGCCGCGCCCCCGACGGCGGCGGCAGCGACCGCTCGATGAACTGGGCCTGACCGCCGTCCCGGTGGGCGGCAACGACCAGGCGCCGGGCCACGCTGTTGGCGGCCTTGGCCCCGAAATCCCGGCGAACGACGGCGACGCAGAGGTCGAGCCCGGCGGCGCTGCCGGCCGATGTCAGGATGTTGCCGGCTTCGACATAGAGCGCGTCCGGCTCGACGACGACATCGGGAAACCGGGCGGCGAAGGCGGCGAGGTGGTGCCAATGGGTAGTGGCCCGCCGGCCGGCCAGCAGGCCGGCCTCGCCGAGCACGAAGGCGCCGCCGCAGATCGATACGATGCGCTTGCCCGCGCCGCTGGCGCGCCGCAGCGCCGTGATCAGCGCCGCCGGCGGCTTGGCCGTCGGTCCGCGCCAGCCGGGAATGACGATGGTGTCCGCCGCTTCGAGGAGTTCCAGCCCGCCGTCGGCCTCGACCCGTACGCCGCCGGCCCCCCGGATCGGTCCCGGTTCGACCGCCGCCGTCAGGCAGCGATACCAGTCGGCTCCCATCTCGGGCCGGGCAAGGCCGAACACCTCGAAGGCGCAGCCGAACTCGAAGGTGGCAAGCCGGTCGTAGACCAGAATGACGACGACAGGCGCGGCTTGGTTTGGCATGATCCTGCCGATAGTGGCAAATTCGGTCACTTATCGCAAGCCGGCCCTGGCGTTATTGCTTGCCGCTCCTGCCATCCTCCAACAAGGAACCGGATCATGAAGCTTGTCGGCATGCTGGATTCCCCCTACGTCCGCCGTGTGGCGATCTCCTTTCACTTGCAGCGCCTCGCCTGCGAGCACCTGCCATTGTCGGTGTTCTCGACCTTCGCTGCCTTCGCTGCCATCAATCCGGTGGTCAAGGCGCCGACGCTGATCACCGATGACGGTGTCGTGCTGATGGATTCGGGGTTGATCCTAGAGTTCGGCGAGCGTCTGGCAACGGCCGGGCACAAGCTGATGCCGGCGGCGCCGGACGCCTACGTCCGCGCTCAGCGCATCATTGGTCTGGCGCTGGTCGCCTGCGAGAAGACGGTGCAGATCGTCTATGAACGCAACCTCCGCCCGGCCGAGAAACAGCACCAGCCCTGGGTCGATCGCGTGCACGGCCAGTTGCTGGCGGCCTATCGTCTGCTGGAAGCCGACGTCGGCGGCGCCAGCCCCTGGCTGTTTGGCGACCGGCCGCTGCAGGCCGACATCACCAGCGCCGTCGCGTTCCGCTTTTCGCGTGAAATGCTGCCCGAGATCGTCGACCCCGCCGCCTGTCCGGCCCTGGCCGCTCTCTCCGCCCGAGCCGAGGCAACGGAAGCCTTCATCGCCTGCCCCTTCGCCTGAGCGGCCGGCGGCGGCTGGCCTCTGCTGCGTCGGGACCGCCTCAGCGCATCTCGAAGAGTTCCTGATGGAAGGCGTCGGGCGCCAGTCCGGCCTTGGCAAACCCGCGGCGGAGGTCGGCGCCGAACCGGCTCGGGCCGCAGAACCAGACGCTGGCCTCGCGCCATGCGGGCACTTCTGCCATGATGCGGGTGGCGTCGAGCCGGCCATCGTGGGCCGTGACGATGATGTGCAGGGCAATGCCGGCCGCCGCCGCCTCGGCCCGTAGCCGCGCCAGCGCCGGCTCCGACACGTCACGCGTGGTGTGGAAGAGATCGACGCGCGGGCCGTTCGGCGCCGTCGCCATCTCGCGCAGCTTGGCGACGAACGGCGTGATGCCGATGCCGGCGCCGACCCAGATCTGCCGCGCCCGGCCGTCATCGAAGGTGAACCGGCCATAGGGGCCTTCGACCTTGACCGTCGCGCCCTGGGTGAACTGCTGGCGCAGCCCGGCCGTGTAGTCGCCAAGCTCCTTGGCAATGAAGCCGATCCGGCGGTTGGCCGGGTTCCAGGCCGTGGCGATGGTGAACGGGTGGGCGCCCTCGCGGCGGTCGGTGATGACGAAAGCGAACTGGCCGGGCCGGTGACCGGCCCAGGCCGCGCCGACCTCAAGCTCGGCTTCAAGCACCTTGAGTTCGGGATAGTAGCGGCTGGCGGCGACGCTGGCCCGGACGCCGGGAAATCCCACGAAGCGGATCACCAGGCAGTAGAGACTGGCCAGCGTGCCGAGGACGCACAGCGCCACGGTGGCCCAGCCGAACGGCGTCGACCAGTATTCCGGCCGCATCAGCACCAGCGAGTGGAACGCAAAGATGACGAACACGCCCGCCATTACGAAGTGGAACTTCCGGAACACGCGGTAGGGGACAAGCCGGATCAGTGCCACCAGCACCAGGGCGATCATGGCAAACAGCACCGGCTGGGCCAGCATGTGGGCCGGTCCCATCAGGCTCGGAAACAGCGTTTCGCTGGCGGCGGCGGCCGGGTCGAACGTCGGCACGGCGCCCGCCGCAGCGTCTTCGACCGGCGGGCGGTGACCGCCACCGGTCTTGACCAGCCAATGGACGAGGGCGATCGCGAGCGCCCCGATGCCGAGCCACTTGTGCAGGCGGTACATCTTGTCGAGGCCGCCGAAGGCCGGTTCCAGCCAGCGCTGGCGCGTCGACAGCACGACGGAAAAGGCCATCAGCCCAAGCGACAGAAAGCCGGTGAACTGCGTGAAGGCCTGACCGACGGCCGTCGTGTCAGCGAGGCTGACGATGCCAACGGCGCTGATGGCGAACAGGGCCACCAGGGCCAGATTGAAAACGGTAAATGAGAACAGAACCCTGCGCATGCCGGCGCCCCTGTGGCTGGTTGTTGCGTCATCGCGGCCGCACAGGCTGCTCGGACAGGCACAATCCGGATCGGCGCGCGGCATCGCCAGGCATGGCGCCCGTGACCCCTCACGCCGGCCTTTGGGATAGCCGATGGAATTGTAACGGTGTGTACGATGTTGTGCGAAAGTGTCGTCTGGCGCCGGACGGCACTCTGGCAATCAAAGCCTGACGTCTTCGTCGTGAAGCTAGACCACCACACACTGGGACTAAACGACATCTAGACGCCGACGCTGGCAAGGCGGTCGTAATCGGCGTCCTCGCGCGGATGGTAAACGTTGAGGCGGCCGGAGGTCTCGCCGTTGCAGTTGTGCCAGATCTGCTTCTTGAGCGTGATCGGCCCGAGTTTGGCGTGCAGAAACGAGAACAGCACCTCTTCCGGCTGGGCCACCGTTTCGCGGCTCCAGGCCAGGTCGAAGGCCGGCGACATGGCGCGAAAGCCGGCGATGCGCGCCGCCAGCGTGGCGTCTTGGGGCCGGCGGGCGCCAACACCACGCAGCATGCCGACAAGGCGCTGGAGCCGTCGCTCCAGATCGGCCGCGGCCTCCACCATGAGGAAACGCTGCCAGACCGGATCGGTCAGCGTCAGGGCGAGGTAGTTGCGCTCGGCCGGCGGCAGAGCGGCGAACTGGAGGCCGCACATCGCTTCGTAGGCGGCGTTGGCGGCGATGATGTCGAAATAGTCGTTGATGACGATGGCCGGCAGCGGATTGAGCCGGCCGATCAGCCGCAAGGTGTCCGGGTTGACGTGCCGGCACGGGTCGCGCACCGGCGAGGTGTCGAGGCCGGCCAGCGTCATCACGTATTGCCGTTCCGTCGCGTCGAACCGCAGCGTCGTCGCCAGCGCTTCGAGCACCTCGCGCGAGATGCCGTCGGCCCGGCCGCGCTCGATCTTGGCGTACCAGACCGTGCTGATGCCGGCCATGTCGGCCACATCCTCGCGTCGCAGTCCCGGCGTCCGCGCCCGGCTGGTGCGCGACAGGCCGGCGATCTCGGGCGCGAGGCTTTCGCGCTTGCGGCGCAGGAAGGCTCCGATCTGCTTTTGCGCCTCGTCCAGCATCTTGGCCCCCGATCCTGATACCAATCATACGTGTCTGAGCTGTTTCTTGTACGTGTCTCATGTGATCTCTATAGCACAGTCTCCGCCCAAGCACAGCCCCGGAGACCGATCATGACCACTGCCATCCAATCCGATACGCCGGCGATTGCCGACCGGCCGTCGGCGCCTCCCGCCCCCTTTCTCCACTCGGCCTGGTGCTGCTGGTCACTGGCCAGGTCTTGACCCAGCTCGACTTTTCCATCGTCAACGTCGCCCTCGACCGCATCGGCGCGAGCCTCGGCACCGACGCCACCGGCTTGGTGCTGGTGGTCGCCAGCTACGGCCTGAGCTTTGCCACGCTGCTGGGCGCCGGCGGCCGCCTCGGCGATCGCTTTGGCCGCAAGCGGCTGTTTCTGATCGGCGCGACCGGCTTTTGCCTCGCCTCGATGCTGTGCGGATTGGCCGACGGCCTGCTCACCATGCTGGCCGGCCGTCTGCTGCAAGGGGCTTGCGGCGCCTTGCTGATGCCGCAGATTCTTGCCACCATCCATGCCACGCTGCAGGGTCCGCGCCACAGTCGGGCGGTCGGCATCTACACCGCCGTCGCCGGCCTGTCGGTGATCGCCGGTCAGGTGCTCGGCGGCTTTCTCGTCTCCGCCGACCTGCTGGGCCTGGGCTGGCGGCTGGGCTTCTTCGTCAACCTGCCGGTCTGCCTGCTGGTCGTCGGCCTCGGCCTGTTCGTCATTCCCGACACGCGCGGCGTCGGCACGCCACGCGCCGATGGCTGGGGCATGGCGCTGTTCGCCCTGTTCCTCGTCTGCCTGTTGCTGCCGGTTTCCCTGGGGGGCAGCTGGCCGGCTTTGCGTTGGCTTGTCCTCGCCCTGCCGCCGATCGGGCTGACACTGTGGCGGGTGGAAGCGCGGCAGGAGGCGGCAGGTGGCCGGCCGCTGCTGCCGCCGTCGCTGCTGCGGGCGCCACGGGCGCTGGTCGGTTTCCTCGCCGAGGCGGCGGTGACCTTCTGCTACGCCGGCTATCTGTTCGTCACCGCGCTCTGCCTGCAGAGTGCCCTCGGCTTCACGCCGGCCCAGTCGGGTGACGGCTTCATCGGCCTCGGCACCCTGTTCTTCCTCGGCTCGCTGGTCAGCAAGCGGGTCGGCGAACGCCTCGGCGATGCCGGTGCCTTCGCGCTGGGCGCCGCCCTGACGATAGCCGGCCTGTTCGTCACTGCCGGCCTCATCGCCATCGACGGCCGGGCGCTGGCGGTGGCGCCGGTCATCGCCGCCTCCGCTCTGGTCGGGCTTGGCAACGCGCTGATGCTGACTTCGGCCTATCGCATCGCCCTGTCCCACGTCGGCAAACACCACGCCGGCGCCGCTTCCGTGGCGCTGACGACGGTGCAGCAGGGCTGCTTCGCGCTTGGCACCGCCTTCGCCGGCGCCGTCTATGCCGGCGTCCTGTCGCAGGGCTTTGCCTCGGCCTACCTGGCGGCGGCCCTGGCGATGGCGGCGTTTCTCGCCACCGTCGCCGTCGTCGTCACGGTGCGGCGACCGGTACCGGCGATAACAGGTTGACCCGACCTGCCGGAGCCGCCTAGGATGGCGCCGTGACGGTCCTTCGGAAACGAAGGTGAAAAGGGAATGTGGAAACGGCTCGTCGAGCCGAAGCCACGGCTGCCCCCGCAACTGTGAACGGCGAGTTCGCGCCAACGGCCACTGGTCCCCCTGGGGACCGGGAAGGCGGCGCGGACGGTGACCCGTGAGCCAGGAGACCTGCCGTCCCATCCTTGCAACACCAGCCGGCGGTGGGCCGGCGGAGGTAGACTGATGATCGCGCCCCAGACCCGGCCAAGTTCCGCTCGCCGCTGCCGTCCTGTTTCCGCTCGCCGGAGCGGCTGACCGGTCCGTCCGGACCCCTCTCCCTGCATCTGCAGCACCGTGCGCGGGGGCGCCTGTCGTCATGCCTTCATCCACGCCCATTCTGGCGGTGAACGATCTCTGCTGGGGCCCCAAGGGCCGGCCGATCCTGACCGGCATCGGCTTTACGCTCCCCCGGGGTGGCCGGCTGGCCATCGTAGGGCGCAACGGCGCCGGCAAGTCGAGCCTGCTGCGCTGCCTCTATCGCGTCAACCGGCCGAATGCCGGCCGGGTGCTGCTCGACGGCGCCGACATCTGGCAGATGTCCGGCCGCGCCTTTGCCGGCAAGGTGGCGACGGTGCTGCAGGAAATGCCGGCCGATTTCGGCCTTTCCGCCGGCGAGATCGTCGAACTGGGCCGTCTGCCGCACCGCGCTTCGCCATTTGCCGGCACTGCCGCCGCCGATCGTCATGCCGTCGTCGCCACCATGGCGCGCCTGGGCATCGGCCCTCTCGCCTCGCGCCCCTTCGCGACGCTGTCGGGCGGCGAGAAGCAGCGGGTCATGCTGGCCCGCGCCCTGGTGCAGGAACCCGATCTGCTCATTCTCGACGAGCCGACCAACCACCTCGACATCCGCCACCGTCTTGAGCTGATGGAACTCTTGCGGGCGCTGCCGATCACCATCGTGGCCACGCTGCACGATCTCGAACTCGCCGCCGCCTTTGGCGACGAACTGCTGGTGCTGTCCGAAGGTCGGCTCGTCGCCCACGTGCGTCCCGACGCCCTCGACGCCAAGCTGATCCGCGCCGCCTTCGACGTCGAGGCGACGATCGCGGCCGGCGCTGGCGCTCCCCGTTTTTCCTACGCCTTGCCCGCCAAGGCATCCCGTCCGCTTACTGGAGACAGCCGATGCTGAAGACCGCTTCCCTGGCCATCGCCCTGACCCTCGTCGCCCTGCCGGCCATGGCCGGCGTCACCGTCAAAAGTTGCGACCGTGACGTCACGTTCGACGCCCCGCCCGCCCGGGCCGTAGCCAACGACGTCAATCTCACCGAGATGATGCTGGCGCTGCGCTTGCAGGACCATATGGTCGGCTACACCGGCGTTTCCGGCTGGAAGACGCTCGATGCCACGCTGCGCCAGGGCATCGGCGAACTGCCGGAGCTGTCGGCCAAGTATCCCTCCAAGGAGGTGCTGGTCGGCGCCGACGCCGATTTCTACTTCGCCGGCTGGAACTACGGCATGAAGGTGGGCGGCGAGGTGACGCCCGAGACGCTGGCCCCGCTCGGCATCAAGGTCTACGAACTGACCGAGAGCTGCATCCACATCATGAAGAAGGACAAGGCGTCGTTTGCCGATTTCTTCAACGATATCGATAACCTCGGCCGGATCTTCGGCGTCGCCGACCGCGCCGGACAGCTCGTTGCCGGCTACAAGGCGCGCCTGGCCGAGATCGAGGCCGGCATCGACCCGAAGGCGGCACAGCCCCGCGTCTTCGTCTACGACAGCGGCACCGACAAGCCGTTCACGGCCGGCGGCTACGCCATGCCGACGGCGCTGATCGAGGCGGCTGGCGGCAAGAATGTCATGGACGATGTGGCCTCGAGCTGGACCACCGTCGGCTGGGAGGCGGTGGTCGATCGCGATCCCGAGGTGATCGTCATCATCAACTACGGCGACGTCACGGCCGAGCAGAAACGGCAGTTCCTGCGCGACAACCCGGCCTTCCGCAACGTCTCGGCCGTCAGGAACGACCGCTTCGCCGTGCTCGAGTACGTCGAGGCAACGCCGGGGCCGCGCAACATCGAGGCCGTGGCCAAGCTCGCCGCCGCCTTCCACCCGCTCGGTCGGTGATGGTGAGTACGCGGAGGCGGCAAGTCCGATCATGACGACGCTCGATCCTGTGATCGCCCGATCGCCCGGCCGGCTGGCGGTGCCGGCCAGCCTCGCCCTCGGCCTGCCGCTGCTGCTGCTGGCCATCGGCTGGGCGGTCAGCGTCGGGGCGACGTCGATCCCGCTGCGCCTCGTTGCCGGCATCGCCCTCGATCATCTCTGGCCGGGCGTTCTGCCGGTCGACTGGAGCCCCGGCCGGGCGGCGATCGTCTGGGACATCCGCTTTCCCCGCGTGCTGCTCGCCGCCATGGTCGGCGCTGGCCTTGCGCTCGTCGGCACGGCACTGCAGGCGGTGACGCGTAATCCACTTGCCGACCCGCATCTGCTCGGCGTCTCCTCGGGCGCCAGCTTCGGGGCCATTCTGGCCTTGCTCCACGTTGGGCTGATCTTCGGGCTGATGACGCTGCCGTTGTTCGCCTTCGTCGGTGCCATGGCGGCGACGGCACTGGTGGTCGTGGTGGCGCGTCTGGCCGGCACCGGCGGTGCCGATCACCTGATCCTGTCGGGCGTGTCGGTGTCCTTCGTGGTGATGGCAACCGCCAACCTGCTGATCTTCCTTGGCGATCCCCGGGCAAGCCACACGGTGATCTTCTGGATGCTTGGCGGCCTCGGCCTCGCCGAATGGCGCCACCTCGTCTATCCGCTCGCCGTGCTCGTGGCCGGCGGGCTGTGGCTCTCGGCGCGCGGGGCGGAACTGACGGCGCTGACCATCGGCGACGAGACCACCGCCTCGCTCGGCATCGCCGTCGAGCGCTTCCGTCTCGAAATCTTCGTCGCCTCGGCCCTGATCACCGGCACCATGGTGGCCTTTTCCGGCTGCATCGGCTTCGTCGGGCTGATGGTGCCGCACGTGGCGCGGCGCCTGGTGGGCGGGTCGGTCCGCCGCCTGGTGCCGGTGGGGGCGGTGATCGGCGCCATCTTCCTGGTGCTGGCCGATGCTTTCGCCCGTGTTGTCGCCGCGCCCGAGGACATGCCGATCGGCATCGTCACCGGCGTGGTCGGCGGCTTGTGCTTCATCGGCCTGATGGTTCACCGCCGGCGGCGGGACTGAGGCACGCCGTGGCACTGCCGGCCGGCGACGGAGGCCGGCGCGCGGCGAGGCTCACGGGCCGGCGACGACGGGACCGCCTGCCGCTTTCCAGTCGATCATGCTGCCGGGGTAGATGTCGATGTCGGCCCGGCCGGCGGCCTGGGCGATGGCCAGCGCCTGGGCGGCGCGATGGCCGGAGCGGCACATCAGCACCACCGGCCGCTGCGACGACGGCGGCAGCGCCTCGACCTTGAAGGCCGAGAGCGGCAGGTTGATGGCGCCGGGAACGTGGCCGGCGGCGAACTCGTCGGGCTCGCGAACGTCGATCAGGCTGATGCGGTTGGCGATGATCGCCGCTCGCACCTGGTCGTAGCTGAGTTCCTGGCCGCAAAGGGCCGGGCTGATCCAGCCGGCGATCAACCCCAGGGCAACGATGGCCGCACGAAACATCAAGTCCTTGCCTCCTGACAGGCGCCGCACCACGGCCCGAAGGCGCCGCTCGGCCGCTCATAGCCCGCACCCGTCTAGCTATACACCCGATCGCGGCCGATCGTCATGACGTTG
>CALMMQ010000047.1 GCA_937868725.1 uncultured Pleomorphomonas sp. | reverse complement strand
CCGGCCCGGCGGTCGCCCGCAATCGCCGAGGGCCGGCGCCGGCCGTTGGTGGCCTCTATCAACGGAACGTGTCATGGCCGATTTCAAGACATTCATTGCCAAGGTCGCCACTGGCGACAGTCTCAGCCGTGACGAGGCCCGCGCGGCCTTCGACATCATGATGAGCGGCGAAGCCACGCCGTCGCAGATCGGCGGCTTCCTGATGGCCCTGCGCGTGCGCGGCGAAACGGTCGACGAGATCGTCGGCGCTGTCATGAGCATGCGCTCGAAGATGCTGGCGGTGGCCATTCCGCCCGGCGCCATCGACATCGTCGGCACCGGTGGCGATGCCTCCGGCAGCCTCAACATTTCCACCGCCGCCGCGCTGGTCACTGCCGGCACCGGCGTGCCGGTGGCCAAGCACGGCAACCGCGCCCTGTCCTCGCGCGCCGGTGCCGCCGATACGCTGCACGCCCTCGGCGTCAAGATCGATATCGGCCCGCAGGTGATCGCCGCCTGCGTTGCAGGCGCCGGCGTCGGCTTCATGTTCGCGCCCATTCACCATCCGGCCATGCGCCACGTCGGCCCGAGCCGGGTGGAACTCGGCACGCGCACCATCTTCAACGTGCTGGGGCCGCTGTCCAATCCGGCCGGTGTCCGCCGCCAGCTCACCGGCGTTTACGCCCGGCCGCTGCTTGAGCCCCTGGCCGAAGTGCTGGGGGCCCTCGGCTCCGAGGTGGTGTGGATCGTCCACGGCAGCGACGGTTTTGACGAGATGACGCTGTCCGGCCCGACGGCGGTGGCCGAGTTCCGCGCCGGCCGTGTCCGCTCGTTCGAAGTTCGCCCGGCGGACGCCGGTCTGCCGACCTATGCTGTCGATGCCATTCGAGGTGGTTCGGCCGAGGAGAACGCCACGGCGCTGCGGCAGTTGCTGGACGGTGCCCCCGGCGCCTATCGCGATACCGTGCTGTTCAACGTCGCCGCCGCTCTCATCGTTGCCGACAAGGTGACCTCGCTCACCGACGGCGTGGCGCTGGCCGCCGCCTCGATCGACAGCGGCCGGGCGGCCGCCGCCCTCGACGCGCTGGTCGCACTGTCCAATCACTGACCGGAGGCGTCGTTGGCCGACATTCTCGCCCGCATCGAGCGCTACAAGCGCGACGAGATCGCCGCCGCCAAGGCCGCCGTGCCGCTGGCGGCCATCCGGGCCCTGGCCCGTGACGCCAGCCCGGTGCGCGGCTTCCGCGCCGCCATCGAACGCAAGCACGCCGAAGGCCGCTACGCCCTCATCGCCGAGATCAAGAAGGCCAGTCCGTCCAAGGGGCTGATCCGGCCCGACTTCGATCCGCCGGCGCTGGCCGCCGCCTACGAGGCCGGCGGCGCCGCCTGCCTGTCGGTTCTGACCGACGCGCCGTCGTTCCAGGGCCACCCCGACTATCTCAAGAGCGCGCGGGCCGCCGCCGCCCTGCCGGCGCTGCGCAAGGACTTCCTGTTCGACCCCTACCAGGTCTACGAGGCGCGCGCCTGGGGCGCCGATTGCATCCTGATCATCCTGGCCGCCGTCGATGACACTGTGGCCGCCGAACTTGAGGCCACGGCCTTCGATCTCGGCATGGACGTGCTTCTCGAAGTGCACGATGCGGCCGAACTCGAGCGGGCATTGCGGCTGCGCTCGCCGCTGCTCGGCATTAACAACCGCAATCTCCGCACCTTCGAGACCCGGCTCGAGACCACTGAGACGCTGGCCCGTCACGTGCCGGCCGACCGCATTCTGGTGGCCGAATCCGGCCTGTTCGTCACCGCCGATCTCGACCGGCTGGCCGGTGTCGGCGCTCGCACCTTCCTGATCGGCGAAAGCCTGATGCGTCAGACCGACGTGACGGCGGCGACGCGCACGCTGCTGGGGCTCTGAGACGGGGCCGGTTCAGAAGAGTTCGCCCTGCGCTGGCCGCGTCTTTCGGGCCGGTTGCGCCGGCTCGGCCACGACCGGCTCGGCCAGCGGTTCGAGCAGCCCGCCGTCGTCGTTGCGGACGGCATTGACCCGCTCCGACACCGCAATGGCCTCAAGGAGATCGTCCGGGGCCGGCCGCGTCAGCTCGCGCACGTCCTCCGGCCGGTGGTTGGCGCAATCGAGCCAGTCGGCCCAACTCTCGGGCGGCAGGATGACCGGCATGCGGTCGTGCAGCCGGGCCATCAGGCCGTTGGCGGCGGTGGTCAGGATGGCCCCGGTGTCGATCTCGCTGCCGTCGGTGCCGAGCCAGGTCTCCCAGATGCCGGCGAACGCCATCGGACCGCCGTCGCGGCGGCGGATGTAATAGGGGAACCGCGCCTCGCCCTGACGCTTCCACTCGAAGAAGCCGTCGGCCGGCACGAGGCAGCGGCGGTGGCGCATGGCCGCGCGGAATGAAGGCTTGTCAGCGGCGGTCTCGGAGCGGGCGTTGAACAGCAGCGACTGCGTCGTGGCGTCCTTGGACCAGCCGGGGATGAGCCCCCAGCGCACCAGACGGAAATGGCGGCTGCCGTCAAGATCGGCGATGACGACGGCGATCGGCTGCGTCGGCGCGATGTTGTAGCGCGGCGGGAAGTTGGGCGTCTCGCCGTAGCCGAACAGCCGACGCGCCGCTTCCGGCGGCAACGTCATGGCGTAGCGTCCGCACATCCGCTGTTCCTTCCCTGATGCCAAGCGCCGCGCCCCCGCGCGGCGGAATGACGAATATCGTGTGCCGTAAGCTATTTGGCAACCTTGGTCGGTCTATGCTGGCTCCGTTTGAGGCTTGGAGGAGCATCTTGGGCGCAACCGCGACCACCGTTGACGTCGCTGGACCGGAGGCCGAATTCTCGCCGGCCGAACTTGCCGCTGCCAATATTCATCCCGACACGCGCCTGGCAACCGACTACCTCAACCACTTCAACGAAGTCGTCATGCTCATCGACATGCTGCCCATGATGCCCGATTGCGCCCCCGACGTCGTCACTTGGGCCCCGGCCTCCTACGTCGATCACTTCTTCCACTCCCACTTCAAGGGGCGTGATCTTGCCATCCGCGCCTATGCCACCGTCGATTCCGAGCGTCGGGCCGTGCTGGAGCGCACCATCGACAAAGTGTCGCAGGCCATTGGCGACATCCAGCGCATGATCCGCGAAGCGCCCATGGACTGCCTGCCGGTGGATGCCATTCAGGACGTGGCGGAAATGCGCATCAAGCCGGCGCTGGCCCACGCCATGGGCCTCATCAACGGCGCGGCGGTGCGCGACATGATCACCGAGGAAACCGGCGACGCCCAGTCGGCCGTCGACGCGCTGTTCGGCTGACGCCATGTCCGGCGCATCGGCACTCTCCGTTCCGCGTCTCGGCGTCAGCGTCGGCGTCTGGCGTGGTGGCGAAGTGCTGCTCGTCCGGCGCGGCGGGGCGACCTTCGGCGGTCTCTGGAGCTTTCCCGGCGGCCATGTCGAATGGGGCGAGACCATCGAGGACGCCGCCCGCCGCGAGGTGCTGGAGGAGACCGGCCTGCGCGTGACGCTGGTTGGCGCGCCGTCGCCGCACGAGATCATCCTGCGCGATGACGCCGGCACGGTGGTCCGCCATTACCTCTTGATGGTGTTTGCCGGCTTCGCCGCTGCCAACGCCGATCCGGCCTGCGCCGACGATGCTCTCGATGCCCGCTTCATGGCGCCGGCCGAAGCCGAAAGGTTGCCGTTGACCTCCGGCCTCGTCGGGTTCATGACGCGGACGCGGCGGCTCGTTGACGGGCGCTGAGCGGCCGGAAACGGGAGATGGCGATGGCGGACCGGCAAAGAGGCGCGATGACCGGATGGCGCGGTGCGGCGGCGCTTCTGGCCGTCCTGGCGCTGCCACCGTTGCCGGCCTTCGCCGCCGAGCCCGCGCCAGCCTATCAGGCTGATCTCATGCGCTTTTCCGAGCTGGTCGGCACCATCGCCTATCTCGATGACTTGTGCGGCGGCGCCGATGCCGGCCGCTGGCGTGGCGAGATGGCCCGCCTCCTCGATGCCCAGAAGCTCGACACCGCCGCCCGCCGCCCCTACGTTGCCGCCTTCAATCGCGGCGCCCGCTCGGTGGCGCCGGCCCATCAGGCGTGCACGCCGGACACGCGGGCGGTGCTGGATCGCTTCCTTGCCGAAGGCGCCGCGCGGGCCGCCGATATCGGCAAACGATTCGGCGCCGGTGGGCCATCGTCCCCGTCACCCACAGGGTTACCAGCCCGTTAACCGAACATTTACAAAGTCGTTAACGTTTTTTAACGGACGGCGTTGCGTCCGCCCCATAGGATGCTACTGTCTTGCTGCCGGGACGAACGGGTGACGGAAGCCTTCAGTCGGCGTGGCCTCTTCGGGGAAGCGGATACGGTCTATGTCGGATATGCGTGACGAAATGCTGGAGCCTGTGGAAGTTGCGGCTGGCGATACCTTCAAGCGCCGGGCCATGGGCCACATGGAAAAGGCGTTCGATGATGCCGACGACGATGGCATTCCCATCGATGCCGTGGCGCACGCGGCGCTGTTCGCGGCCCTGACCACGCTGGTCGAGTGCTTCGGCGAGGAAAGCGTGGCGCACATGGTTTCCGAACTGCCCGACAAGATCATGGCCGGCAACTACACGCTTCTGCGCACCCTGCAGTAATCGGGCGCGGTCGAACGGGCGGGTGAGACGTGACGGGTTCCCTGAGGTGGCCGGTGCTGTCGGCCTTGGTGTTGTGGTGCGCCGCTTGGCTGGCGCCGCCGCTGGTCGCTGACGCTCTGGCCTTCGGCACGACGCCGGGTCTCGCCGACAAGGCGCCGCAAAGCCACGCACCCGGTGGCCTCGCCATTCCCGACAGTGTCCTGGGTGGTGATCGCAGTCTGCCCGACGACGACGACGAGGGGGCCCCTCCCGACGACAGCCCGACCGTCACCGGCCCGTTGCCCACCGTCCATTATGACTTCAGCGAGCTGCCGCCGCCGGTGGCCGCCATGCGCGCCCGCATTATCGAGGCGGCCAGGACCGGTGACATTGAGGCGCTTAGGCCGGTCATTGCCCTGTCCTCGCCGCCACCGCTGTTCTCCGCGCTCGGCGACAGCGATCCCATCGACGTGCTGAAGGCCGGGTCCGGCGACGATGCCGGCCGCGAAGTGCTGGCCATCCTGCTCGACGTGCTCGACGCCGGCTATGTCATCCGCAACGAAGGCACGCCGCAGGCCCGTTACGTCTGGCCCTATTTCGCCGAATTCCCCCCGAGCGCCCTGACGCCGCGCCAGCTGGTCGAACTCTATCGCGTGCTGACGGCTGGCGATTTCGACGAGATGCGCAGCGCCGGCTCCTACGAGTTCTATCGCCTCGAACTGGCCGCCGACGGCCGCTGGCTGCTGTTCATGGTCGGGGAATGATTCGACCGGGGTTGAGGATGCCCTTGGGGTCGAGCGCCGCCTTCAGCGTCCGCATCAGTTCGATGTCGACGTCCGACCGGCTGGCCGCCAGTAGGTCGCGCTTCAGCACGCCGACGCCGTGTTCGGCCGCCACCGAACCGGCAAACCTGGCGACCACGGCGTTGACGACGGCGTTCATCTCGTTCCAACGGTCGAGATAGGCCGCCTTGTCGGCACCCTCCGGCTGGCTGACGTTGAAATGGATGTTGCCGTCGCCCATGTGGCCGAACGGCACCGGTCGGCAACCGGGGAAGGCGGCGACAACCGCCGCCATCGCTTCGTCGAGGAAGGCCGGCACGTCGCCGATCGGCACCGACACGTCGTGCTTGATCGATCCGCCTTCGTGCTTCTGCGCTTCGCTGAGGCCGTGGCGCAGTTGCCAGAACGCCTCCACCTGGGCGAGTGACTGGGCGATGACCCCGTCGTCGATCTCGCCGGCCGCCAGCGCTTCGGTCAGGATGCGTTCCATGGCGGCGTCGGCTTCCGCCTGACCGAGCCCCGCCGAAATCTCGATCAGCACATACCATGACGCCGTGGCGACCGGACGGCGGGCACCGGCGATGTGACGCTCGGCAAACTGCATGGCGAGGCCCGAAATCAGTTCGAAACCGGTCAGCCAGAAGCCGGCGACGTCGCGCGCCCGCGACAACAGCGCCAGCGCCCGCTGCGGGCTGTCGAGCCCGACATAGGCAGCAGCCAGACCGCGCGGCCGGGGAAAGAGTCGCAGCGCAGCGGCGGTGATGATGCCGAGCGTGCCCTCCGAGCCGATAAAGAATTGTTTCAAATCATAACCGGAATTGTCCTTGGTCAGGCGGCGGAGACCGTTCCAGATGCGGCCGTCGGCCAGCACCACCTCGAGCCCCAGCACCAGCGACCGGGTGTTGCCGTAGGCGATCACCGCCGTGCCGCCGGCGTTGGTGGCGATGTTGCCGCCGATCTGACAGGTACCGAGAGAGGCCAGCGTCAGGGGGAACAGACGGTCGACGGCGGCGGCCGCCGCCTGGGCGGCGGCGAGCGGCATGCCGGCCTCGACGACCATGCTGTTGTCGAGGGCATCGATGGCCCGCAAGCGGTTCATCCGCTCGAGAGAAACCACGATTTCGCCGCTTCCCGGCGCCGGAATCTGCCCCCCGACCAGGCCGGTGTTGCCGCCCTGTGGCACCAGCGCCGTCCCGGTGGCGTGCGCCAGCCGGACGATGGCCGCCACCTCTTCGGTGGAGCCCGGTCGCAGCACCAGCGGTGTCTCGCCACGGAAGAGATCGCGCCACTCGGTGAGATAGCGCACCTGGTCGGCCGGATCGGTCAAGGCGTTGGCGGCCCCGACGATGGCGGTGAAGCGGGCGATCAGATCGGGGGAGGGCGCGGACGTCATGGCGGGACGTTACAGAGACGCCGTCGGCGCGTCGAGAGGCGGTAACGGAAAAGGCGGTCAGTATTATGTGACCAACCGCGCTCGTGACTTGCTATTGTCATAATCCTTGTGCCATAGGGTCACCAACTCGATCGTTGCTTAGGCGGGGTTGCAAAAATGGCTGAGGCTCAAGGATTGATGTCGGGCAAGCGCGGTGTGATCATGGGCGTGGCCAACAACCGCTCGATCGCCTGGGGCATCGCCAAGGCGCTTCAGAACGCCGGCGCCGAGATCGCGCTGACCTATCAGGGCGAAGCGCTCAAGAAGCGCGTCGAACCGCTGGCCGAGGAGCTGGGCGGCATCGTTATCGGTCATTGCGACGTCACCGAACCGGAAACCATCGACGCCGTGTTCGCGGAAGTCGAGAAGCGCTGGGGCACCATCGACTTCCTGGTGCACGCCATCGCCTTCTCCGACAAGGACGAGCTGACCGGCCGTTTCGTCGACACTTCGGCGGAAAACTTCACGCGCACCATGGCCATCTCGGTCTATTCCATGGTGGCCGTGGCCCAGCGGGCCGAGAAGCTGATGCCCAACGGTGGCAGCATGCTGACGCTGACCTACTACGGCGCCGAGAAGGTGATGCCGAACTACAACGTCATGGGCGTTGCCAAGGCGGCGCTCGAGACGTCGGTCAAGTATCTGGCCGTCGACCTTGGTCCGAAGAACATCCGCGTCAACGCCCTGTCGGCCGGTCCGATCAAGACGCTGGCCGCCTCCGGCATCGGCGACTTCCGCTATATTCTCAAGTGGAACGAGTACAACGCGCCGCTGCGCCGCACCGTCACCATCGATGAGGTCGGCGATAGCGCCCTCTACCTGCTGTCGCCGCTGAGCCGCGCCGTCACCGGCGAAGTGCACCACGTCGACAGCGGCTATCACGTCGTCGGCATGAAGGCCGTCGACGCGCCGGACATCTCGGTCGTCAAGGACTGAGTTTCTCACGTTTTCCAATGCGCATGATCGGCGGTTCCCATCCGGAGCCGCCGATTTGACATTTGGCCCGCCGCTTCCTACATGAACGCCGGGCCGGGACCCCAGCCGCCCGCGGGTGACAACCCGAGGTGAAGCTCCCGTTCGATCGCTCTTCGCTGAGGCATCGTGACCAGAGGCAATGCGGGCACCTTGATCGTGGTCTAGTCGATGCCGGAACGGAGACCGGTCATGTCCATGGTCCTACCATCGTTGGATGAACTCAAAGCGCAGGCGCGTCGTCTGCGCACGACACTCGAGGCGGGCGGCACCGCCGTCAGCCATTCGAAATCGCTGGAGCTGATTGCCCGGCAATACGGCTTTGCCGATTGGAACACCCTTTACGCCAAGGCTGGCAACCAACCGCCCCGTCGCGCCTGGAACCCCGGCGACCGGGTCAGCGGCAGCTATCTCGGCCAGGCCTTCAAGGGTGAAGTGCTGGGGCTCGAAGCCATGACCTCGGCGCACGGGCTCTATCGCATCACCATCCGCTTCGACGAACCCGTCGATGTGGTGACCTTCGACAGCTTCTCGGCCTTGCGCCAGCGCGTCACCGCCACCATTGACGAGGAGGGCGTCAGCCCCTCCAAGACGTCGAACGGTCGGCCGCACATGGTGCTGCACGGCTGATCCCGTGAAAAGACAAGGCGTCGCCGGCGGGCGGCGCCTAAACCCCGGCCGAGAACAGCCGCGCCGCCGTGTCGACGGCGCTCGGGTCGATGTCCACCCGCTCGTCGACCACCCGCGTCTTGCCGCCGGCGATCAGCTTCAGCACCGCCGGATAGAGCCGGTGCTCGGCCGTCAGCACGCGGTCGGCGAGGCTGTCGGGCGTGTCCGACGACAGCACCGGCACGGCCGCCTGGGCGACGATCGGCCCGACGTCCATTTCCGGTCGTACGAAGTGCACGGTGCAGCCGGCCAGTTTGACGCCGTCGGCCAATGCCCGTTCGTGGGTGTGCAGCCCCTTGTAGGAGGGGAGAAGCGACGGGTGGATGTTGATCAGCCGGTCCTTCCAGCGATCGATGAACACCGGCGACAAGAGCCGCATGAAACCGGCGAGGCAGACGAACTCGACGCCGTTCCGTTCGAGCGCCGCCGTCATCGCCGCCTCGAAGGCCGGCTTGCCGTCAAAGGCCTTGTGATCGACCAACGCCGTGGCAATGCCCCTGGCAGCGGCGTATTCCAGCCCCTTGGCATCGGCCCGGTTGGCCAGCACGCAGGCGATGCGGGCCGGAAAGTCGGGCGCCTCCGCCGCTTCGACCAGCGCCGCCATGTTGGAGCCGCGCCCGGAGATGAGAATGCCGACGGGGAGTTTGCTCATGTCTGTCTCGGTGTCGTTGCGTCCGTCGGGACTCTCGGCCCCGACGCTCGGATGGACGGGGCGGGCGATCAGAGCGCCAGCGTGCCGTCGAACAGCGTGCGCGGCCCTTCGGCGTCGGCTTCCATGCGCCCGAAACGGATGACGCTTTCGCCTTCGCGCGCCAGCACGGCGGCGACGCGGTCAGCGTCCTCGGGCGCCACGACGGCGATCATGCCGATGCCGCAGTTGAAGGTGCGCACCATCTCCGCCTCGTCGAGGCCGCCGATGGCGGCAAGCCAGCCGAACACCTTGGGCACGGCAATGGCCGAGAGATCGACGCGCGCCGACATCTTGTCGGGCAGCACGCGCGGAATGTTGTCGACGAAGCCGCCGCCGGTGATGTGGGCCAGGGCTTTGACGGCGCCGGTCTCGCGGAGGGCGGCCAGGAGCGGCTTGACGTAGATGCGCGTCGGCTCCAGCAGCGCTTCGCCGAGCGTCTTGCCGGGGGCGAACGGCGCGGCGTCGGCGTAGCCAAGGCCGGAATGGGAGACGATCTTGCGCACCAGCGAAAAACCGTTGGAATGGACGCCCGACGAGGCGATGCCGAGAATGACGTCACCGCTGGTCACGGTCGGCCGCGGCAGGATGTCGCCGCGCTCGGCGGCGCCGACGGCGAAGCCGGCGAGATCATAGTCGCCATCCTTGTACATGCCGGGCATTTCCGCCGTTTCGCCGCCGATCAGGGCGCAGCCGGCCTGCTTGCAGCCATCGGCGATGCCGGCAACCACTTCGGTGGCCGTGTCGACCGACAGCCGGCCGGTGGCGAAGTAGTCGAGGAAGAACAGCGGCTCGGCGCCCTGGACCACCAGATCGTTGACGCTCATGGCCACCAGGTCGATGCCGACGGTGCCATGGATGCCGGCCTCGATGGCCACCGCCAGCTTGGTGCCGACGCCGTCATTGGCCGCGCACAGCACCGGGTCCTTGAAGCCGCAGGCCTTGAGATCGAAGAGGCCGCCGAAGCCGCCGATGTCGGCATCGGCGCCGATGCGCCGCGTTGCCTTCACGAGCGGCTTGATGCGCGTCACGAGGGCATTGCCAGCGTCGATGTCGACGCCGGCGTCGCGATAGGTGAGACCGTTCTTGCCTTGCATGGGATGGCCGCCTTTGCTGGGATGCTGCCTTTATGCCGGCAAGAAGCCGAAACGCGCCCAAATGACAAGTCAAAACTGCGGTTCGGCGCCCTTCGACGGGGGAAAAGCACCATCGCGACGGGTGTCTATCTTGGAAAGGCCGGGTGGCGTGCTCAAATGTGGAACATGACGTCCATGGAAAACACGCCCTTGACCATCCCGAACCTGATCACGATCGCCCGGCTCATCGCCGTTCCCGTCATCGTGCTGCTCGTTCTCAACGGCGAGGTCGGCTGGGCCTTCGTCGGGTTCGTGCTGGCCGGTCTGTCGGACGCCGTCGACGGCGCCATTGCCCGGCACGTACCCGGTCAGGCGAGCGAACTCGGCCGCCTGCTCGACCCCATCGCCGACAAGGCGCTGCTGGTGTCGCTGTTCATCGTCCTCGCCGTCGAAGCGGAAGTGCCGGTCTGGCTGGCCATTCTGGTGGTCAGCCGCGACATGCTGATCGTCGGCGGCGTCATCCTGTCGTGGGTGGCCGACCGGCCGGTGCCGATCGTGCCACTGATGGTGTCCAAGGCCAACACGGCGGCCCAGATCGTCTACGTGACGCTGGCGCTGTCGGTCGCCTGGCTCGGCTGGCAGCTGGGATGGGCAGTGGATATCACGGCCATCGTCGTCGCCGTATTGACTGTCGTATCGGCGGCGGCCTACCTCAGGGGATGGCTGCGCGACATGCAGGGATAGATGCCGTGACGATCAGGAACACCGCCTTATTCTGGCTGGCAACGGCGCTGGTTTTCGTGCTGTTGCTGTACGAGTTCTCGGAGATCCTGCTACCCTTCGTCGCGGGCATGGCGCTCGCCTACCTGCTCGACCCCGTCGCCGACCGGCTGACCGGCCTCGGCCTGTCACGCACCTGGGCGGCGGCGCTGATCCTCGGCGTGTTCGTCGTCGTCCTCGTGATGCTGCTGATCATCATCGTGCCGGTGCTGGCGACCCAGGCCGAGAGCTTCATCATCAATCTGCCGCGCTATCTCGACGGGCTGCAGAAGTGGCTGACCCAGCAGGCCGGCACCAAGCTGTTCCGGGTGCTGCACATCTCCTCCACCGACATTCGTGGCTCGCTCGGCTCCTTCGTCTCCGACGGCACCAGCATGCTGACGACGCTGCTGGCCAAGGTGTGGAGCGGCAGCCGCGTCGTCGTGTCGATCGTGTCGCTGGCGGTGGTGACGCCAGTGGTCGCCTTCTACATGCTGATCGACTGGGACCGGATGATCGAGACCGTCGACGGCTGGCTGCCGCGCCAGAGTCAGCCCACCATCCGGGCGCTGGCCGCCGAAATGAATCTCGGCGTCGCCCGCTTCGTGCGCGGTCAGGTATCGGTGTCGGCGCTGGTCGGGCTGTTCTACGCCGTGGCGCTGTCGCTGGCCGGTCTCGACTTCGGCTTGCTGATCGGCCTGTTCGCCGGCCTCATCAGTTTCGTGCCCTATCTCGGCTCGTTCGGCGGCGGTGCGCTGGCCATTGGCGTGGCGCTGTTCCAGTTCCCGCCCGACTGGACGTCGGTGGTGGTCGTCGCCGTCATCTTCCTCTTCGGGCAGTTCGTCGAAGGCAACGTGCTGCAGCCCAAGCTGATCGGCTCCAAGGTCGGACTGCATCCGGTCTGGCTGATGTTCGCCCTGTTCGCCTTCGGTGCCCTGTTCGGCTTCCTGGGGCTGCTCATCGCCGTGCCGTCCGCCTCGGCGTTGGCGGTGCTGATCCGCTTTGTCCTCGGCAAGTATCTCGACAGTCCGATCTATTGGGGGCAGCAGCGCATCCGGACGGTTGAGACCGAGGCCAGTGGGGAGCACGACGAGGTCGCATGAGCAGGTCGAGACCCCGGCAGTTGCCGCTTTCCATGCCCCATGAGCCGCAATACGGCCGCGCCGATTTCCTGGTCGGCGAGGCCAACCGCGACGCCATGGCCTTCATCGACGCCTGGCCCGACTGGCCGGCGCTGGCCGTGCTGCTCATCGGCCCGCAAGGCTCGGGCAAGACCCATCTCGTTCACATCTGGGCGGCCAAAAGCGGCGCCATCATCGTGCCGGCGGCCGAACTGGGCCATCGCGATCCGACCGAACTGGTCGGACATGGCGCCGTCGCGGTCGAGGACATCGATGATGCCACCCTCGACGAGGCGGCGCTGTTCCACCTCATCAACGCGGCCCGCGGCCGCGGCGCCTCGGTGCTGCTGACCGCCCGCACCACCCCGGCCCAATGGGGGGTGACGCTGCCCGATCTGCTGTCGCGCCTTCGGGCTGCCCAGCCGGCGTTCCTCGGCCCACCCGACGACCAGCACCTGCGCGAAGTGATGGTCAAACTGCTGGCCGATCGCCAGCTCGAGGTCGATGTCGGCGTGCTCGATTACCTGCTGCTGCGCATGGAGCGCTCGTTCGCCGCCGCCTCCTCGGTGGTCGACGCCCTCGACCGTGAATCGCTGGCTCGCGGCCGCCGGATCACCCGGGCCATCGCCGCCGACGTGCTCGATCCGACCGACAGCGACTGAAGCGGCTAGTTCCGTTGGGCGCGGCGCAGCTTTTTGACCAAAAGCCTTGGCGCGTTGGGCAAATTGTCACAATAGCCGTGCAACAATCGCCCCGAACCATTATTTTGGGGTTGGGCTGACGCTGGCGCTCTCGTGAGGCGATCGGCTCTGCCCATTGGGGGCGGTGGCAAACATGGCTGACAACATCAATTCCGAATCCGGTCTGGCCAGCGAACCGACGACGCCGGATGCGACAACCCTGTCGTTCAAGGATCCGACGCGGTTCATCAACCGTGAAATCTCCTGGCTCGGCTTCAATCGCCGCGTTCTCGAGGAATCGGAAAACCCCAACCACCCGCTGCTGGAGCAGGTGCGCTTCCTGTCGATCTCGGCCAACAACCTCGACGAGTTCTTCATGGTGCGCGTCGCCGGCATCAAGGGACAGATCCGCGAGCGCGTCACCACGCTGTCCGACGACGGCCTGACGCCGTCCGAGCAGATGCAGGTCATCTCCGCCGCCGCCGCCCAGCTGACCGATGCCCAGCAGGCGCGCTGGCACACGCTGCGCGACGAGCTCGAACGGGCCGGCATCGTCATCGTCACCGCCGACAAGCTGGAAAAGGCCGAGGAAGTCTGGCTCGAGGACTACTTCCTGTCGTCGATCTTTCCGGTGCTGACCCCGCTCGCCCTCGATCCGGCCCACCCCTTCCCGTTCATTCCCAACCTCGGCTTCACCGTCGCCCTCGACCTCGTGCGCGTCCGCGACGGCGAAGGGCTGATGGCCCTCATCCGTATGGCCTCGAAGATCGACCGCTTCGTGCGCCTGCCGCAGAACCCCAAGGATCCCGCCACCGTCCGCTTCATCATGATGGAGCAGATGATCACCCTGTTCATCGGCCGCCTGTTCCCCGGCTACACCGTGCGTGGTCAGGGCGCCTTCCGCATCATCCGCGACAGCGATCTCGAAGTGGAAGAAGAGGCCGAAGACCTGGTCCGCCTGTTCGAGACGGCGCTGAAGCGGCGCCGCAAGGGCCTGGTGATCCGCGCCGAGTTCGAGCGGTCGACGCCGGCACCGCTGCGCGACTTCGTGTCGCACGCCCTCGGCTGCGAGCCGTCGGAGGTGCATCTCCTGGCCGAGGCGCTGGCCCTCAACGACCTCAGCCAGCTGGTGTCGCTCGACCGGCCCGACCTCAAGTTCAAGCCCTATACGCCGCGCTATCCCGAGCGCATCCGCGAGCATGCCGGCGACTGCTTCGCCGCCATCCGCCAGAAGGACATCGTCGTCCATCACCCGTATGAATCGTTTGATGTCGTGGTGCAGTTTCTGCATCAGGCGGCGGCCGACCCCGACGTCGTCGCCATCAAGCAGACGCTCTACCGCACCTCCTACGACAGTCCCATCGTCCGGACGCTGATCGAGGCGGCCGAAGCCGGCAAGTCGGTGACGGCGCTGGTCGAGCTCAAGGCCCGCTTCGACGAGGAGGCCAACATCCGCTGGGCCCGCGACCTCGAACGCGCCGGCGTGCAGGTGGTGTTCGGCTTCTTCGAGCTCAAGACCCACGCCAAGCTCAGCATGGTGGTGCGGCGCGAAGGGCAGGGGCTCGTCACCTACTGCCATCTCGGCACCGGCAACTACCACCCGATCACCGCCAAGATCTACACCGACCTCAGCTACTTCACCGCCGACAAGGTGATCGCCCAGGACGTGGCGCGCGTCTTCAACTTCATCACCGGCTATGCCGAGCCGCAGCAGCTCAACGCGCTCGCCATGAGTCCGTTCACCCTGCGCAAGACCATCATCGACAGCATCGAGGGCGAAGTCGCCCATGTCCAGGCCGGGCGGGTCGGTCAGATCTGGATGAAAATGAATTCTCTTGTGGATTCCGACATCATCGATGCTCTCTATCGCGCCAGCCAGGCCGGCGTGTCGGTGGACATCGTGGTGCGCGGCATCTGCTGTCTGCGGCCGCAGATTAAGGGTTTTTCCGACAATATCCGGGTGAAATCGATTGTCGGCCGCTTCCTCGAGCACAGCCGCATCTTCTGCTTCGGTAATGGCCACGGGTTGCCACACCCCGGCGCGACAGTCTACATCGGATCCGCGGACATGATGCCGCGCAATCTCGATCGGAGGGTCGAGGTGCTGGTGCCACTCAACACGGAGACGGTTCACGCCCAGATCGTCGATCAGATCATGGTGGCCAACATGCGGGACAACCAGCAGAGCTGGCGTCTCCTGCCCGACGGCAGTCATGTCCGGATCGTTCCCGAGGCCGGCGAGGAGCCGTTCAACGTCCATCAGTACTTCATGACCAATCCATCGCTTTCGGGACGTGGACATTCTCTTGAAAAAGATGCCCCCAAGTCAATCATCGGTCGACGCAAGCGCTCCCTGCCAATGTGAGGCGCCCGGCCGCCTGCCGGGCTTCGGTCCGGTCTCGGTCATCGACATCGGCTCGAACTCGGTCCGTCTGGTCATCTACGAACGTCTCAGCCGCGCGCCGACCATGCTCTTCAATGAGAAGATGCTGGCCGGCCTCGGCAAGGGCCTGGCCTCCACCGGGCGGATGAAGACGGAATCGGTCGATCAGGCGCTGGCCGCCATCCGCCGCTTCAAGATGCTGGCCGATCAGAGCGGTTCGGTCGCCATCTACATCCTGGCCACGGCCGCCTCGCGCGATGCCGAGAACGGCAAGGACTTCCTCAAGAACGTCGAAAAGATCTGCGGCGCCAAGGTCTGCCTGCTGTCCGGCCCCGAGGAAGCGCGCCTGTCGGCCCTCGGCGTCATGTCGGGCATCAACAAGGCCCACGGCATCGTCGGCGATCTCGGCGGCGGCAGCCTTGAGCTGATCCGCATCGAGAATGGCGCCGTCGGCGTTGGCAAGAGCTATCCGCTCGGCGGTCTGCGCCTGGCCGAAGCGGCCGAAGGTTCGATCCGCAAGGCCGAACGCATCGTCGCCGAGGCGCTGGTGCCGGCCTCGCTGCAGATGCCCTGCGACGGCCTGCCGTTCTACGCCGTCGGCGGCACCTGGCGTTCGCTCGCCCATCTGCACATGTTCGAGAAGGGCTACCCGCTGCACGTCATGCACAACTACGCGATCCCCGCCGACGAGGCGCTGGAGTTCGCCCGCATGGTGGCCCGTCGCGACGTCCAGTCCATCGACCGCATCACCGCCGTCTCCAAGGCGCGCCAGATCCTGCTGCCCTTCGGTGCCCTGGTGCTGGAACAGGTGATCCGGGCCGTCCGGCCGTCGCAGGTGGTGATTTCGGCGCTCGGAGTCCGCGAAGGCCATCTCTACGAAGAGCTGTCGGCCGAGGAGCGCGTCCTCGATCCGCTGATCGAAGCCGCTGCCGAACTCAACCAGTTGCGCTCGCGCTCGCCCCGCCACGCCGAGGAACTGGTTCCGTGGTCGGGGGAGGCCTTCCGCGCCCTCGGTATCGACGAGACCGACGACGAAGTGCGGTTGCGCCACGCCGCCTGCCTCGTTTCCGACATCGGCTGGCGCGCCCATCCCGACTATCGCGGCGAGCAGAGCCTCGGCATCCTGTCCAACGCCAGTTTTGTCGGCATCGACCACCCCGGCCGCGCCTACCTGTCGCTGGCCGTGTTCTATCGCCACGTCGGCCTGATCGACGAGGCGGTCAGCCCGCGCATCCGCGAACTGGCCACCACCCGTCTCAAGGAGCGGGCCCGGACGCTCGGCGCCGTCATGCGCGTCGCCTACCTGATCTCGGCCTCGATGCACGGTGTGCTGCCCAAGACGCGCATTCTCCAGGAGAGCGACCGGCTGGTGCTGGAACTGCCGGGCGAACTGGCCGATCTCGTCGGCGAGCGGCTGATCAAGCGCCTGGTCCAGCTGGCCAAGGTCGGCGGCCTCGACGACGGCGTCATCCGCGTCGTCGGCTGACCATCGTCGGCCCACAAACGCCAAGGCCGGATCGACGGGCGTCGGTCCGGCCTTCGGTCATCTCGGGCGTTGGCGTCCGGCTCAGCGGTCGACGGCGATGATCTTCTTGCCGTCGAAGGTCAGCGCCAGTTCGCCGCGCTTGAGCTTGAGAGCGAGATTGCCGAACATTTCGCGCCGCCAGCCGCGCATCACCGGCACGTCGGCGTCGTCGGAAGCGGCGATGTCTTCGAGCTCGTCCACTGTGGCGATCACCTTGGAGGCGACGCCCTCGGCTTCCGATACCAGCTTCAGCAGCACCTTCATCAGGTCGACGGCGGCGCCGGTCCCCTCGGGCATGTGGCGCGTCTTGGGCAGGCGCGGCCAGTCCTCCTTGGGCGTGTCGAGGGCGCGGCGCACGGCAGAGATGATTTCCTCGCCCGAACGCGACCGTTCCCAGCCGCGCGGCACGGTGCGGAGCTGGCCGAGCGCCTCGGTGGTGGTCGGCGCCTGCACGGCGATCTCGTAGATGGTGTCGTCCTTGAGGACGCGCGCGCGCGGCACGTCGCGGCCCTGCGCCTCGCGTTCGCGCCAGGCGGCGATCTCCTTGAGGATGACCAGCTCGCGCGGCTTCTTGACGCGCATGCGCAGCCGCTGCCAGGCGTCTTCCGGATCGGTGTGGTAGGTGCTGACCGACGTCAGCACCGCCAGCTCCTCGTCGACCCAGGTGCTGCGGCCCGATTTTTCCAGCATGGCGTCGAGGTGACGGTAGACGTCGCGCAGGTGGGTGACGTCGGCCTCGGCATAGTCGAACTGGCTCTGGCTGAGCGGCCGGCGCGACCAGTCGGTGAAGCGGTGCGACTTGTCGAGCACCACGCCGGTGATGCGGGCCACCAGCTGATCGTAGGAGATCGAGTCGCCGAAGCCGCAGACCATGGCCGCCACCTGCGTGTCGAACACCGGGCCGGGCATGAAGCCGCCGAGATGCCAGATGATCTCGATGTCCTGGCGGGCGGCGTGGAACACCTTGAGCACGGCCGGGTTGGACATCAGCTCGAAGAACGGCTTCAGGTCCATGCCGGGGGCGAGCGCGTCGACCACGTAGGCCTGATCGTCGCAAGCCAGCTGGACGACGCACAGCTTCGGCCAGAAGGTGCTTTCGCGCAGGAATTCTGTATCGACGGTGACGAAGGGGAAACCGGCAAGATGGGCGCAGGCTTCAGTGAGGGCGGAGGTCGTTGTAATTGTTGGCATGATCGAACCCGTCTATAACCCAAGAATGGCGCTTTGTCCCGGCTTTCGGCGGTCGATTTCCATCAAAGATGGTGTTTGTCGTCGCCAAGACTGGCGAAGGCGGCAAGCGCCGCTGCCCGTGCCGCCGCATGGTCGACGATCGGCGGCGGATAGCCGGTCGGCGCCGCGAACAGGTCGCCGCTCCCCGGGCGGTGGATAAGCCGGTCGGGCAGGCCCCTGAGCTCGGGCACATAGGTGCGCACGTAGCGCCCCTCCGGGTCGTAGGTTTCGCCTTGCAGCGTCGGATTGAAGACGCGGAAATACGGCGCCGCGTCGGCGCCCGAACCGGCCACCCACTGCCAGCCGAATGGGTTGCTGGCCGGATCGGCGTCGACCAGCGTGTCCCAGAACCATTGCTCGCCGGTGCGCCAGTCGAGCCGCAGGTGCTTGGTCAGGAAGCTCGCGGCGATCATGCGCACACGGTTGTGCATGAAGCCGGTCTGCCACAGTTCGCGCATGCCGGCGTCGACGATGGGGTAGCCGGTGCGGCCGCCGGTCCAGGCCGACAGCAGCCGGTCGTTGGTCGGCGCCCAGGGGAAGCGGTCGAAGGCCGGCTGGAAGTTGGCGATGGCGAGGTCGGGGAAATGGCTGAGCGTGTGCCAGGCAAACTCGCGCCAACCGATCTCCGACAGGAACTTGTCGGCGCTGCCGACCGGCAACGCCTGCCGCGCGGCGGTCATGCGGACGGCGGCGATCACCCTGGCGACCGCGACTTCGCCGAAGCGCAGATGCGGCGACAGGCCGGAGACGGCATCGCACGCCGGGTAGTCGCGCTCGGCGGCGTAGCGGCCGAGACCATGGTCGACGAAGGCGGCGAGCCGGGCCTGGGCGCCGGCTTCGCCCGGTCTCCAGCGGCCGGCCAAACCGCTCGACCAGTCGGGCGCGGTGGGTTGCAACTGCCAGTCGTCGAGGCGATCGCTGGCGAGCGGCCCATCATACGGTCGCAGTCCGCGCGGCCGTGGCGGCGGTTCGGCCAGCGTGTCGAGACGCGGCGCCAGACTGCGCCAGAACGGCGTGAAGACGCGGAACGGCGTGCCCGACTTCGACGTCACCGTCGCCGGTTCGGCGATCAGCGCGCCGGCAAAATGGGCGACCGCGACGCCGCGCTGGCGGAGCTGGGCTTCAATGTCGTCGTCGATGGCCCGGCCTTGCCGGTCGTAACGGCGGTTCCAGGTGACGAGCCGGGCGCCGGTGCTGGCGGCGACCGCCGGCACGATGGTGCCCGGATCACCGCGCCGCAGCGTCAGACGGCCACCGAGGCGCGCCAGATCGGTGGCGAGGGCGGCCAGACTGCGGCCCAGCCACCAGCGGCTGGCGCCACCGAGCGGTCGCCGGGGCGTGCCCTCCTCGAGAACGTAGAGGCTGATGACCGGTGCGCCGCTCTCGGCGGCGGCGGCGAAGGCCGGATGATCGGCGAGGCGCAGGTCGTCGCGCAGCCAGACGAGGACGGGGCGGTCGGTGTCCGTGGCGGCGCTAGCGTGGCTCATCGGTCTGTCCTTGCCTTGGCGGACGGGCGCCGTCACCTCTGGTGGGGCGGCCTGAGGTTCCAGTCCCAGCGCATGGCGGCCAGGCGCAGCAGCGTCGCTGTCGCCGCTCCCGCCGCGGCCACCAGCAGATCCGGCAGATGATAGTAGTCGCCGACCGAGACCACCAGAGCGCCGAGCAGGGCGGCGAGGGCGTAGATCTCCTTGTGCAGCACCATCGGCGTCTGGGCCGCCAGAATGTCGCGGCCGATGCCGCCGCCGATGGCCGTCAGCATGCCGAGCACCGCCGCCATCAGCGGCGACAGGCCGGCATCCATGGCCTTGCGCGTGCCGATGACCACGTAGAGCCCGAGGCCGATGGCGTCGAACACCGCCACCGGCGCCGCCAGACGGGCGATCGGCTTGTAGGCGAAGATGCAGGCCAGGCCCGCCAGACAGGAAATGGCGAAGTAGTGCCAGGTGGCAAAGGCCACCGGCGGCACGGCGCCGATGACCACGTCGCGGATGATGCCGCCGAAGGTCGCGGCCACGAAGGCCAGGAAGACGATGCCGAACGGGTCGAGGCGGCGCTCGACGGCGCGCACGCCGCCACTGACGGCAAAGGCGAAGCAGCCGACAAAATCGACGATGGTGAGAAACATGTGAAACGGTCCGTGGTCTTGAGCCGCCCGACGCCCCTGGCAGCATCGGGCGGCGCGCCTTGATAGCGGCCGGCGCGGCGGCGGACAACTCGGCAAACGGGCTGATCTGCCCTGCGGTCAGGACAGCCGGGCTCCGCCACTGGCGCCGGCGGGAAAACCGTGGCACCGCTGGGGGCATGCCGCCGCCCGCCCGGCCTGATTCGGAACAGAGGCCATCCGCTTGGAAACCGATCTCTATCCGCCCGTCAAAGCCTATCTCGAACGCCTCGGCTTCGAGGTGAAGGGGGAGGTGCGCGGCTGCGACGTCGTGGCGCTGTCGGCGGGTGAGCCGGAACTGGTGGTGATCGGCGAACTCAAGTGCGCCTTCACCCTCGAACTGGTGCTGCAGGCCGTCGAGCGCACCGCCGCCTGCGACGAAGTCTGGTTGGCCGTGGCCGCTTCCCGTCGTGGCCGTGGTCGCGACAGCGATCCGCGGGTGCGCAAGCTCTGCCGCTTCCTCGGCTTCGGCCTGCTGGCCGTCACCGCCGCCGGCGGCATCGAGGTGCTGGTCGAGCCGGTGCCGTGGAAACCGCGCCGCGACGCTCGCCGCCGTTCGCGCATCGTCGAGGAGTTCCGCCGTCGCCGCGGCGATCCCGTTGTCGGCGGCTCGACGCGCGTGCCGCAGCTCACCGCCTATCGTCAGCAGGCGCTGGCCGTAGCTGGCAAGCTGGCGGTCGCCGCCGCCCGGCCGCGCGACCTCCGCGCCGTGGCCCCCGATGCCGCCCGCATCCTGCAGGCCAACGTCTATGGCTGGTTCGAGCGCGTCGAGCGCGGCGTCTACACTCTCACCGATAGCGGTCGCACCGCCCTGGCCTGGTGGGGCGAGCGAACCGCGACGGGCCATCCCGAGCCGGTGCCCGACGATGAGGCCGGCAAGGCGGCTTGACGGACCACGGTCAAGCTGGTCAAACCGCCGGGATGGGTCGCGCTTGCCGGCGATCCGCGAACGTCCGGGTCATTGCCATGAACATCCTCTCCATCCAGTCGCACGTTGCCTACGGTCACGCCGGCAATGCCTCCGCCGTCTTTCCGATGCAGCGCCTCGGCCACGAGGTCTGGCCCGTTCATACCGTGCAGTTTTCCAACCATACCGGCTACGGCTCGTGGCGTGGCCAGGTGTTCGACGCCTCGCTGATCGACGACTGCGTTGCCGGCATCGCCGAGCGCGACGTGCTTGACCGCTGCGACGGCGTGCTCTCCGGCTACATGGGGGCGCCGGCCACCGGGGAAGCCATCCTTCGGGCTGTCGAGCGCGTCCGCGCCGCCAACCCCAAGGCCGCCTACGCCTGCGATCCGGTGATCGGCGACGTCGGCCGTGGTGTGTTCGTCCGGCCGGGCGTGCCGGAGTTCATGCGCGAGCGTGCGGTGCCAGCTGCCGATCTCGTGACGCCGAACCATTTCGAGCTCGACTGCCTGACCGGTCGCGCCTCCACCTCGCTGGCCGAGGCCAAGGCGGCGGTGCGGGCGCTGCACGGCCTCGGCCCGCGCGTCGTGCTGGTCACCTCGCTGCTCACCGATGAGACGCCGGCCGACAGCCTCGACGCCCTGGCCTCCGACGGCGAGCACGTCTGGCTCGCCCGCTCGCCCAAGCTGCCGGTGTCGCTCAACGGCGCCGGCGATGCCATCGCGGCCATGTTCTTCGTCCACTGGCTCGAAACCGGCTCGCCGGCCGCGGCGCTCGGGCGCGCCATGTCGTCGGTCTACGGCCTGCTCAAGCGCACCGCCGATGCCGGCAGCCGCGAAATTCTGCTGATCGCCGCCCAGAACGAAATCGTGGCGCCGACTTGGCCGATCGCCGTCGTCGCCGTGTGAATTTTGACGGGGCTCTGGATTGGCGGCGGTCGCCGTCGCATACTGCGGGCCTAACCCAAGGAACGCATCATGCTTTATCTTCTCGATACGGCCGACGCGGCCGCCATCGGTCGTCTGGTCGACTATTTCCCCGTCGCCGGGGTCACCACCAATCCGACGCTGATTGCTCGCGAGAAGCGCGCCCTGCCGGATATTCTCCGTGACATCCGCGTCGCCATCGGGCCCGATCTGATGCTGCATGTCCAGGTGGTCGGCCCGGACGCCGCCACCATGGTCGATGAAGCCGAGCGGCTGCGCGACGTCGTCGGCAACGGCTTTCATCCCAAGGTGCCGATGACGCGCGAAGGCATCAAGACCATCCGCCTGCTGGCCCGACGCGGCTTTGCCGTCACCGCCACCGCCATCATCACCGCCGAACAGGCGCTGATGGCCGCCGTGGCCGGGGCCGCCTTCACCGCGCCTTACGTCAACCGCCTCGACAACATCTGTGGCGATGGCGCCCGTGTCGTCGCCGATATCGTGACACTGTTCCGTCTCCACGGCCTGCCGACGCGTCTCCTGACGGCCTCGTTCAAGAACGTGCAGCAGGTGCACGCCGTGGCGCTGGCCGGCGCCCATTCGGCGACCTTGCCGCCGGACATCATCGAGCAGCTGATCCGCCATCCGCTGACTGACGACGGCGTTGCCGGCTTCATGGCCGACTGGACCGCCGCCTATGGCGCCGGCACCACCACGGCTGATCTGCTCAAGGTCTGACCAGCCGCCGGTGTGGCGAAGGAGACCCCCCGTGTCCGCCATCAGATGCGCCCTTGTCGGCTATGGCGTCGCCGGCAGCATGTTCCACGCCCCGATCCTCGGGGCGCTCGACGGCTTCGCCCTCACCGACGTCGTGTCTTCGCGTCCGGCGGCGGTGCGGGCGGACCTGCCGGGCGTTGCCGTGCACGCCGACCTCGATGGCCTGCTTGCCATCTCCGACGTTGAGCTCTGCGTCATCGCCACGCTCAACGCCAGCCACGCGCCGCTCGCCCGCGCCTGCCTTGAGGCCGGCCGCCACGTCGTGGTGGAGAAGCCGTTCGTCACCGATCCCGCCGAGGGCCGAGCGCTGGCGGCACTGGCCGCCGAGCGCGGGCTGGTGCTCGCCGTCTATCACTCCCGCCGCTGGGACGGCGACTTTCTGACCCTGCGGCGGCTCATCGCCGACGGCAAGGTCGGCGTGCCGCACACGCTGATCGCCCATTACGACCGCTGGCGACCGACGGTGCAGGATCGCTGGCGCGAGCGGCCGGGGCCGGGCGCCGGTATTCTCTGGGACCTCGGCGCCCATCTCGTCGATCAGGCGCTGCAGTTGCTGGGGCCGGCGCGCCGCGTGTGCGCTGAACTGTCGGCGAGCCGGCCCGGCGCCAGCGTCACCGACCACTTCCACCTCGTCGTCGAGCACGCCGGCGCCACCGCCTATCTGCACGGCGACTGCCGAACGGTGCTGCCGGGGCCGCACTTCATCCTGCACGGCAGTGCCGGCTCGTTCGTCAAGTACGGCATGGACAGCCAGGAGGCGCTGCTGCGCCAGCGCCTCGGGCCGGGCACGCCCGGCTGGGGCATCGAGCCTGAGGCAAGTTATGGCGATCTGACGGTCATCGGTGTCGACGGCCAACTTGCGACCACCAAGGTGCCGACCGAACGCGGCGGCTACGAGGCGTTCTATCTGGGGCTCGCCCGGGCCCTTCGCGCCGGCGCGCCCTCGCCGGTCAGCGCCGCCGAGGCGCTCGCCGTCATCGACTTGCTGCTCGCCGCCGAGGAGAGCGCCGCTAGCGGGCAGCGCATCGACCTACCGCCGCGTTGAACCCGCAGGACCCGGCGCCTACGGGCAGCGCGGCAGCTTGTCGCTGCCGCTGAGCCGCCTGAGGGCCCGCCACGACGCCGTCGGACAGGCGGCCGGTCGGGTCGCCGGTCGGCACAGGGTGTCGTAGCTGCCCTTCGACTGCGACGACAGACACTGCTGGAACTGCGGCACGCTGAGATACCTGGGCGGCAGTACGCCAACCGCCTGGCTCGCCATCGCTTCGCCCGCCGCGCCACAGGCCGCGACGACCAACGCCAGCGCGGTAAGGCGTCTCATCACTGCCGACGTTCCGCAAGACCCGATCATGAAGCACCTCCGTTGGCTTGCCGTGCCGCTTCGCGCGAACGCGTCGGCGCGGTACCCGGCCCATTCATCGCCTCGGGCGTCAGCTTGTCCAGAGGCAAAATGGCGAGGGGACAGCAACCCTTGCGCGGTCCTGACGGCCAATCAAGCCAACGATCGTCCAGGCGCGATGCGCAAGATCGACAGTTTGCACGGGATCGTCGTCAACGCCATGGCGCGCGGGCTGAGTCCCTTCTGGCTCATCGCTCGACAGCATCCTGAAGCGCCGCAATCGGGTACCTGATCAGATCGCAGCCGGGGAGATCACGGTCCTTTGGAAGCCGGTGAGCTCCGTTATGGCGCCGCAATCCCATCTATCGCAAACGCGGCAATCCGCTTTGCGCCCCACTCATCCTGACCATCGGGTTATCGCCTCATTGGCATCTGAACCCCACGTCCGCCAGCGCCCGCCGGACGTCTTCGCTCGCCAACAGTTCGCGGAACCGCTGGACGGCCGGTCGGTCAAAACGCGCTGCCGGGATGACGAAGTCGTAGAGCTCTTCCTGAAGCGGCAGAAAGCCGAGATCGTATTGCCGGGCCACGGTTTCGATGGCAACACCCCAGTCGGCCCGGCCCTGAACCACGGCGACGGCCACGGCGTTGTGCGAGCGGGTCTGGTGGCTGTGGCCGGCCGGTCTGGCCTCGCCGAGCAGCCGATCGATCAGCACGCGCGTGCCGCTACCGAGGTTGCGGTTGACCATCAGGCAGCCGGGATCGGCGAGCACACCGGCGACCGCCGCTTCTGGCAACTTCCCCTCGAAACGCGCGTCGCCTTTCCGGAAAACCAGCCCCTGCAGCCGGCCGTAGCCCTGGATGAGTTTGAGCTCCGGCGTCAGGAACGGCCGGTTGTAGACACCGCTCGCCGGGTCCATCAGATGCATGCCGGCGATGTCGCATTCACCGCGTTTGGCGGCGATCAGGCCGCCATTGCTGCCAACCGACAGAACCTTGGCGGTGATCCCGTCGCGCGCGAGGAAGCCGACCAGCATGTCGAGGCCGATGCAGTTGCTGCCGATAATCGTGAGATCGGCGATCGCCTTGTTCGCCCCGATCAGTGACACCTCGACTGAGCTGCCGGCTGGCGCCACATCGCAATCGTCGGCAATGGCGAAGAAGCCATCGGCGAGCGAGAACGAGGTCACGGCGCCGGAGCTCTTGCCCATGGGGTAGACGGAAAGCCCCCCCTCCGGTCGCTCGGCCAGCGAGACAAGCACGTAGTCGGTGCGCCCAAGGTCGGAGTTCGCTCGTACCGCGAGATCCGCTTTGACCGTTGGCCGGGAAAGCGGCGGCAGCCCGGCGAACGTGCGCAGCACCGGCGCGACAAACTCGTGGAAGGTGAAGGTCGCCGACGTCGGAAATCCCGGCAGGATGATGACGGGCTTGCCTGCCGTCACAGCCAGACAAAGCGGCTTGCCCGGTTTGATGGCTACCCCGTGCACCACAATGCCGGGGTCCTTGAACCGTGCGACGGCGTGATAGCAGAAGTCGCCGGCCCCCTTGGAGGTTCCGCCGGACAGAAGGACGACGTCGGCGCTCGCAACGGCCTGATCGACGGCCGCTTCGAGTAAGGTCTGGTCGTCGGCAATGATGCCGAGCCGCAGTGCTTGGCAGCCGAGTTCCTCGACCGCCGCCGCCAGCATCGGACCATTGCTGTCGAAAACCTTGCCGGGCGAGATCGGCTGACCGCAGGCAACCAGTTCATCGCCGGTGGACAGGATGGCGACGACCGGGCGTCGGTACACCCGGACTTCGGCAGCGCCAATGGCCGCCAGCATGGCGATTTCACGCGATCCCAAGGCGAGGCCGCGCCGCAAAACGGTCTCGCCGGCGGCAATATCGGAACCGGCGACCGAAATCGCGGCACCGGCGATCTGCGCCTCCCTGACTTCAACGAAAGTGACGCCCTGGTCTTCCAACGTTTCGGTATGCTCGACCATGACGACGGCATCGGCGCCGCGCGGGATCATGCCACCGGTGGCGATCACGGTTGCCGCGCCGCTTTCGACGGTTTCCACCGGCCGCGCGCCGGGCGTCAGGACTTCCGAGTTGAGGCGCAACCGCACCGGCGCGTTGGCCGTTGCGCCTTCGAGATCGGAGGACCGAACGGCAAAGCCATCGACATTCGACCGATCAAAGCAGGGAACGTCGACCGTTGCTGCCACGTCGCTGGCGAGAATGCGTCCTCTGGCCTGCTCGATGGCAACCGCTTCGGTGCCCAAGGGTTCGAGTACCAGATGGGCCCGAAAGCGCGCCTCGGCCTCCGAGCGCGAAGCCACGGCGAGAAACTGTCCCTGACGCGCCGCCTGCCCGACCAAAGGCTTGTGTGTCGCGGTTTGCTCGGCTGTGTTGGTCTTGTCGTTCATCAGAGCGGCTCCAGCTTCAGAAGTGCCAGCGATGGACAAAAACGGTTTCGCCTGGCCCGAACCCCTCGGCACCGGCGGGGATCAACGTATAGGCGTCTGCCTTGGCGAAGACTGCGGTCGCCGCCAGACTGGGAAGGGCGATCGGCGATACCCGCGCGTCGCCCTCATCTGCAACCGGCACCCATTCGGCCATGCCGACGGGGGAAGAGATCTTGCGTGCGAGCGTGCGCGGCTCGCCTTCGCCGCGGCTTGGGAGTTCGCACCATCGCCGCAGCAGGCGGGTGACGAGGACTTCGACGGCCACGATTGTCGATAGTGGCGCTCCGGGTAACAGAAGGACCGGAACAGACGCGACGGCTCCGAAGCCAACGCTGTCGCAAGGTTTGAGGGCAAGCCCGTGCGCGTCGATGGAGCCGCCTGCGTTCAGAACCTGCGCGGCCGCATCGTCATCGTCGCCCCAACCGCTGCGCCCGACCAGCAGGACAAGGTCTGCCTCGCCAGCCCGCGCTTTCGTGAACGCCGGGTCGGCGCTCACCCCTTCAGAGACCCCGCCAGAAACCGTGGCGCCATGTCCTTCGACGAGGCGAGCCAACAGGGCTCTCGACATGCCCGCGCCGGATTTGGCGCCGAAGGCGTGGACGGCAACGCGCGGCCGCCGTCGAACCTCGACGGCGTTGATGCCAAGCTCACTCAGAAGCAGAAGGCTCGGCGCGGTTAGCCGTACCCCTTCGCCCAGCACGCATCCATTCGCCGGAAGGACGGTGCCGGTCCGGACGATGCCGCCACCGCGCGGAACAGCGTCGAAGACCTCGATGCTGTTGCCGGTTCGCTCGACGCGGTCGGTTGGCAGAATGCAGTCGAACCCGGCAGGGAACCGCGTACCCGAAACGACGCTCACGGCCTGACAAGCCGGTTCGCCGGGGCGGGCACCGACGGTCAGAGTGATCGGATTGTAGGGGCTCGCGCCGAGAACATCGTTCGAGTGGACGGCAAAACCGTCGGTAACGACCGTGTCCCACGGCGGCACGCTGGCGGGGCTGACGACAGCCGCCGTCAAAACCCGACCGATCAGGTCGGGTCCGGCGGAGCTGGGTTCGCTGGCGGCGGCAAGATCAAGGCGATCGAGCCAGGCCCAAGCCTCGACAAGAGGAATACGTCGAACCGGTTGCATGGTCAGCCCGTGCTGGAGCGCCAGCCGATCAGGTTGCGACAGCCTGAAGGAAAAACGCCCTGATGAAACACAAGAAAGAGGCCGCGCTGGCCGGCAGCGCGGACTCTCCTCTTCCTGTTCAACCGATCAGGCGTTGGGGTCGCCGGCATTCGGGAAGAACAGTTGCTGATCGCCAATTTTGTAGCTGGCGATGACAGCCTGACCTTCGGGCGAAACGAGCCAATCGATGAACGCCTGTCCGTCTGCGGCCTTGACCGTCGGGACTTTCTCAGGGTTGACCAGCATGACGCCGTACTGGTTGAACAGCTTCTTGTCGCCCTCGACGACAATGCCGAGGTCGCCCTTGTTGGCGAAAGCGATCCAGGTGGCGCGGTCGGACAGCGTATAGGCGGCCATGGCGTTTGCCGTGTTGAGCGTCGCGCCCATGCCTTGGCCGATTTCACGGTACCATTCGCCGCGAACCGCCTGCAGGTCCACGCCCGCCGTCTTCCAGAGGCTCAGTTCGGCGGTGTTGGTGCCAGACTTGTCGCCGCGCGAAACAAAGGGGGCCTTTTTGTCGGCAATCGTCTTGAAAGCAGCGGCCACGTCCTTGGTGCCGGAAATACCCGCCGGATCACTCTTCGGTCCAACGACGACAAAGTCGTTGTACATGACGGGAAAGCGCTTGGTGGCGAAGCCGTCCGCCAGGAATTTGAGCTCCTGAGCCTTGGCGTGCACGAACACGACGTCGGCGTCGCCCCGGCGAGCCGTATCGAGGGCCTGGCCGGTTCCTTGCGCGATCACCTTGACGGTAATGCCGGTCTTGGCAGTGAACGCCGGCAGCAACACGTTGAACAGGCCGGAGTCTTGCGTCGAGGTCGTCGAAGCCACGGTGATGAAGCGGTCTTCGGCGTGGGCGGGAAGCAGAAGGCCTGCCGCGACCAGAACAGAAGCGGCGGCGGTCAGAAAGGCGCGACGGAGCATGAGTTCCTCCAGTTTCAGGTTATCAGAGGGCGTTTACCAGAACAGTCGGTTCTCCAGAAAAGCCTGAGCTTCGGGACTGCTGGGGGCGGAAAAGAAGTTTTTGGCCTCGTCTTCCTCGACAAGGCGGCCATTGTGGAAAAACAGGACGACGTCGGCGAACCGCCGGGCCAAACCGAGGTCGTGCGTGGTCAGGACCATGCTGACACCGCGCCCATGCAGGAAGTCCAGCATCTCCTCGATTTGCCGGCTGGCAGTCGGATCGAGCGCCGAAGTCGGCTCGTCGAGAAACAGCAGGTCCGGATCGAGGCTGGCGGCGCGCGCGATGGCGAGGCGCTGCTGTTCTCCACCCGACAGCACGCGGGCCGGCTGATTGGCGAGGGCCGTCAGTCCAAACTGAGCGATCGTCTCGCTGGCGATCCGCTGGCGCTCGGACCAACCAACACCGGCCAGGGCGAGCGCATGGGTGACGTTGGACCGGACCGAGCGCCGCAACATCACTGGCTTCTGGAAGACCATGCCTTGCTTGCGCCTGATCTCGCTCGGCGGTCGGGCACCGGTATAGGTCATGGTTCCAGATGTTGGTGCGATCAGACCGTGACAGACCTTGAGGAACAGTGTCTTGCCGGCTCCATTCGGGCCGAGCACGACGGTGCGGCGCCGGTTCTGAATCCTGACTGTGGGAACATCGAGCAGGACGCGACCGTCCAGTTCGAGGCGGAGGTCGCGCACGACGAGCGGCAGCATCGAGGCGGTGTCGCGCATCACGCTCTCCCGGTAAAGCGAGCGCCGACGCGCGAGATGCCATAGGCAAGACCGTTGATGGCCAGCGTCAGGCTCATGAGGACGATGCCAAGGGCCATGGCCAGGGCGAGATCACCCTTGGACGTCTCAAGGGCGATCGACGTCGTCATGGTGCGCGTGAAGCCGGCGATGTTGCCACCGACGATCAGGATCGCCCCCACTTCGGCGCTGGCGCGGCCAAGTCCGGCCAGCATGGTGGTGACCAGCGAGAAGCGGCCATCCCAAAGCAATGTCGGAATGGATCTCAGCCGGTTGGCGCCGAGCGACGTCAGGTGATCACGGTATTCCGTCCAAAGGTCTTCGATCGTCTGGCGCGACAGGGCAACGATGATGGGCAGCACCAGCACGAACTGGGCGATCATCATGGCCTGCGGCGTGAACAGCAGCCCGAAGCCGCCCAGCGGACCGGAGCGCGACAGCAGCAGGAAAATTGCCAAGCCGGCAACGACGGGTGGAAAGCCCATCAGCGTGTTGACAATGACGATGATTGCCGTCCTGCCGGGGAAACGAGCCAGTGCCAATGCCGCCCCGATCGGCAGGCCAACAATACCGGCACAAGTGACGGCGGTCACGGTAACCTCAAGGGAAAGTAGGATAATTCGATAGAATTCTCCACCTTCACCACTCAAGAGTGAAGCAATGAATGATAAAAGTGTCGCATCTTGCAACATGTCGCTCTTTGCATCTATTTAGCTTGTGATCTGATAGCAAATTGGTAACGACCATTTCGCGTCTCAGTAACAAGTGTCAGAAATATACCGGCTCATAGCCGCATTACATGACACAGATCAACATGATAAAATAAGTATACGATAGTCGTAGCTTATCAGACGGCTTTCAATAAATACGGCCAACAGGCCGATATAACTTTTATTATATAACGTAGGGCGTGCTGAAATGCAGTCAAACCGCGCCGCGAGAGCGGCAGCGGCGACCGGATTTGATAGCGACCGGGCTTCAGATCAGCTGGCTGTAGGCAAAGAACGACACGGCGTCGCCAGCGCAGACCGAGGTACAGTCTTCGGGTAGTTCGACCATGCCGTCCGTCCGGGTCAGCGACGTCAGCACGCCGGCGCCATCGACCGGATACTTGAGGGCCAGCGTGACGCCGTGGCGCTGCTCGAGAGAAACCCGGACGTATTCGCGCCGGCCGGGCTTCTTGGCATAGTCGAAGCCGGCCTGGACGGTCATGGCCACCGGCGGCACCGGCTTGCCGCCGGCCAGCGCCGTCACCAGCGGCCGCAGCACGTGGGCGAAGGTCACGAACACGGCGACCGGATTGCCGGGCAGGCCGATCAGCGGTGTGCCGTTGATGATGCCCATGGCGACGGGGCGGCCGGGCTTGATGCCGAGCCGCCAGAACACGATCGAGCCCCGCGCGGCAATGGCCGCCCGCACGTGATCTTCCTCGCCGGTGGAAACGCCGCCCGAGGTGAGGACCAGATCGTGCTGGCCCGCGGCGTCTTCGAGCCGGCTGGCGGTGATGTCGCGGTCGTCGGCGAGAATGCCGAGGTCGGTCACCACGGCGCCGGCCCGCTTCAGCATGGCCATCAGCGAGAAGCGGTTGGAATCGTAGATGGCAGCTTCTCCCAGTGCCTCGCCGGGGTTGCGCAGCTCGTCGCCGGTCGAGAACACGGCCACCCGTGGCCGCCGCCGCACCGCGCAATCGGTGACGCCGAGGGCCGCCAGCAGGGCGATATCCCGCGGCTCAAGGCGGCGCCCCGCCGGCACGGCGACGCTGCCGATGGCGATGTCCTCGCCCTTCGGCCGGCAGTTGGCGCCTTTCTCTAGGCCCGGCGGCAGTTCGACCCGGCCGTCGTCGCGCACGACGACATCCTCCTGCATGAACACGGTATCGGTTCCCGGCGGCATCGGCGCGCCGGTGAAAATGCGCGCCGCCGTATCGGCGGCAACGCTGCCGCTCGCCGCTTGGCCGGCGGCGATGCGGGCGCCGACCGGCAGTACGGTGACCACGCCGGCGTTGAGGGAAGCGTGGGCGACGGCATAGCCGTCGACGGCGGTGTTGTCGAACACCGGCAGATTGACCGGGGCGAAGACGTCGGCGGCGAGAAAGCGACCGTCAGCCTCGACCAGCGGCACGCGCTCGGTTTCCGGCACGGGCGGAATGGTCTCCACCACCAGCGCCAGCGCCGCGTGCACCGGCATCAGATCGCCACCGAAGGCGAAGGCATCCGAACTCAGCTGCACCATGGTCCTGTCTCCAGTTTTCAAGACATTTTACGGGCTCAGGCGTTGCCGCAGGCCGCTGCTACGGTCATTCGCTTTCCCCGGCGCCGCCTCGGCACGGTAAGCGTCGGCCAGAAGTTCCACCGGATGCACAACCGGCTTGGCCTGCATCTGGGTAAACTGCAAGCGGCAAGCCAGGCATTCGGTGACGATCCGGTCGGGCGCGGCGGCGGCGATCCGGTCGATCAAGCCGCGCCCCATGGCCAGCGACGCAGCGTGGAAGTTGGTCTTGAAGCCCATGATGCCGCCAAGACCGCAGCAGTCCAGCGGCCTGCCGACCGGCGCGACGTCGGCTTCGGGAAGGCGGCCGAGAAGCTCCAGCCATGGCTTGCCCATCGCTTGTTCCCGCAGGTGGCAAGGCGGGAAATAGGCGAGCCTGTCGACCGGCGCCGTTGCCGGCATGTTTAGGGCGCCATCCTTGTCGAGATCGCGCAGGTATTCGCCCAACTCGAAGACATGCGAGGCAACCTTGATGCGCTGGTTGGCGTCACGCGAACTGAAGTAGCCGACATCGCCCTTGTCGCTCTCCGCGTGCAGGCCAAGATTGTAGTTGATGACCCAGGCTTGCGTAAAGCTGACGGCAGCGCTGCTGCTCCGGCCCGTCGGCGCGTTCAGCTCGGCCACGAGCTGGTCGCGGATGGCGTTCGTGTCGTCGCCGAGAGCTTTCCCCAGCGCGCGAATGCGGTCGCGGAAAGCCGGCGAGAACTGGGCGTCGCGCGTCAGAATTGACTTGAACATGAACGAGCAGGTCGGGCAGGCGGAGACGATATCGTAGCCGTCGTCAATGCACTGCCTGAGAACCGGCAAGTTGGTGTCGGCCAGCCTGGAGGTGAACGGTTGGTCACCTTCGAGAAAACTCGGCATGCCGCAGCATTTCTGCTCCGGCACGTAGACGGAAATGCCGTTGCGTTCAAGAACTTCGACTGTTGCCTTGGCGACGTCGGGAAAGAGGTAGCGGGCCGTGCAGCCGACGAAGTAGGCGACCTTGCGCCCCGCGGCGGGACGCGGGCGATCGAGGCCGCGCCGGAAGATCCAGCGCGCCAGCCGGTCGCGCGGGAACTTCGGCATCTTGCGCTCGGGGTGGACGCCGACGATGCGCCGCGCCAGACGGCCGAGGGCTGGCGCGTCCAGAATAAGGTTGGTCAGTGCCGGGAACGTGCCGCAAGCCTTGCCGACCAGTTCGACATTCTCGATGAAACGGACCGCCGTCGGCAGGCCGTCGCGCTCGACGAAGGCATCCTTGGCCCTGCGGATGTCGATCTGTACCGGGCGACAGGGGCACTGGCCGCAGGCATTGCAGAGATCGACCAGATCGGCGAGATCCCTGGCGGAAACCGGCGCGCCGCCCGCTTTCGCCCGGTCGGCCAGGTTGAACAGGCGGGGAAAATACTGGCAAGGCGCGTCTTCCATCAGCTCCCGGCACTGGTCGCAGTTGACGCAGGTTGTCATCACCGCCTTGGCGAGCGCCTCAGGCTTGTCGAAGTTCATTCCTTGCGCCTTTCGTCAGGTGCCGTGGGGGCGGCGGCGTAGGACAGCCCGAAGGGCTGAGAGGGTTTGGCCTGACCGTGAATGCCGAGCAACAGTCGATGCGGGCCGGGCACGCCGGGCGGGACAAGAGCCACGCGGTCGCCGGGATGGATAACCGCGTCTTCCACGGCGATGGCCGACCGGTTGACGATCAGCGACTCGACCTTGTCGCCATTGATGGACAGAAAGCGTAGGAGCTCCGCGCCAGTCATGTCCGCCTCCAGTTCCAGAAAATGCGGAATCGACCAGCCTCGTTCCTTGAACAGCGTCCGCAGTCCCATGAAGGCGATAAGCTCGATCTGTCTGGCCATGGGCTTTCCCCAATCCTCTCAAAAGGCGGGAGACGCCGGATTTCGCTTGTAGTCGACGATGTCGAACGCCATGTCGCGGACATCGACCATCAGCAGTCGGCCAATCAGCGGCTCGCCGACGCCGGTAATCAGCTTGAGCACTTCGCAGGCGGCGAGCGTGCCAAGCACACCGACGACAGCGCCGAGAATGCCAACCTGCGAACAGGTCAGCGCCGCCGTATCCGGCTCGCGCGGCATCAGGCAGCGCCAGCTCGGGTTGCTCTCTCCGTTGGCGCCCGTGGCGAAAGGCAGCAGCGTCGTCAGCGAACCGTAGAACTCCAGCACGCCGGCCGTCACCAGCGGCTTGCGGAGGGCGTAAGCCGTGTCGGCCACTAGAAAGCGCGTCGGGAAGTTGTCCGTGCCGTCGACGACTATATCGTAGCGCTCGACCAGCTTCTGGGCATTGTCGGCGCCGAGGCGAACCGGGTGCAGTTCGACCTTGACGTTGGGGTTGAGAGCATCGACGCGCTCGGCAGCGCTGAATACCTTGAGCTGATCGACTTTGGCCGTGGAGTGGATGACCTGCCGCTGCAGGTTGGAGAGGCTCACCCGGTCGTCATCGACCAAACCGAGCGTCCCGACGCCGGCGGCGGCCAGATACTCGATGACGGGCGAGCCGAGGCCCCCGGCCCCGACGCACAGCACCCGCGCGGCCTTGAGCTTCTGCTGGCCGGTACCGCCTACCTCGCGCAACAGAATGTGCCGACTGTAGCGATCAATCTCCAGTTTTGACAGCACGATAGCCTTCTCCTGACGGGATTGGCGCAGACGCGACTGAGGAGGCCCGGATCGCGGGCCTCCTCGACGTTCATTCCGACACTGTACTGCCACGAAGGATATGTTGGGGGCACATCCCTCGCGCCAGGGGCGGGCTTCCCGCCAAGGAGGAAGTTAATCCAGAGCCTACCCCCCTCCGAGAAGAGGGAACAGTGCCAGAACGTCGCCATCCTGGAGTTCACGGTCGAGCTCAGCGGCCCGCCCGTGAACGAAGATCATGCCGATCAGCCCATGCTCGATCTCAAGGCCGGTCGCGACATCGCCGATCGTCGTGCCCGACGGGTAGTCCCGCCGAGCTTCCTTGAAGCGGTTCTCACGAAAGTTCGCGAACAGCTTGATGGTAATCTGCATGCCTTGTCCCTGCTCAGAAGTTCCAGAACGTCTCAAGTTCCTTCTGATCCATGTCCCACTTGACGTTGTGGGGGGCAATGGCCTCGAGTTCGAAGAATTCCGGCAGGCGGTCCTGCTCGGGGCCGATGCCGGCCTTGAGGTTGAACTCGTGCTCGAGCTTCAGCACGGTCTTGCCGAGCCCAACCACGTCATCCATCGTCAGCTTGGTGCCGAAACGGGCGTTCAGCATGTCGACGGCGGCCGGCAGACACTCGGCGATGTCAAGCGCCGGGAAGGCGATGAACAGGCAGAGACCGGTCGAGTCGATGGCGGCGGTGGCGATCTGCAGGTTGCGAGACAGTTCAACCTGTCCAACGTTGGAGAGCGGATCGACCTTGCCACCGACGTTGAGCACATTGGTGGCCACCGCGTAGCCGGCGGTGTGGTCGGCGCCCTGGGTCGTCGTCGCGTAGGTGACGCCGATGCCCTTGACCGAGCGTGGATCGTAGGCGGGGATGGCTTGACCCTTGACGACGGGCACGCGGGCGACGCCGTAGGTCTTGCCGACCATGGCGGTGCCGCCACCGAGAATGCGGCCGAGCGGCGTTGCCTTGCCGATCTCCTCGCGCAGCATGCGCAGCACTTCCGTGCCGTCGCCGAACTTGAGCAGGCCGGCTTCCATGGCCACGCCGAACATCACCGGCGTCTCAATACTGTCGACGCCGAGATCGTCCATGACGTTGTCGCACTCGGCGATAAGGTCCAGATTGTTGATCAGGCAGTCGGCACCGTAGGCCCAGATCGTCTCGTACTCAAAGCCAGACGTCAGATACTTGCCGTCCTTGTCGTTGTAAACCTGCGAACACTGGATGATGCAGCCGAGCGAACAGCCGTGCGTCGGCTCGCCGCCACGCGCCACGATGGTTTCATACATGTGCTCGCCGGAGATCATGTCATGATGATCGCACTGGCCGGATGTGAAGTTGCGGGTCGGCAGGCCGCCGATTTCATGCAGGATGTTGACCAGAACGGCGGTGCCGTAGGTCGGCAGGCCCTGACCGGAAACCGGGTGATCCTTGAGTGCCTTGCTGAACACCATGTTGGCTGCCTTGAAGGCCGCCGGGTCCACCAGCGCCACCGGGCGCGTGCCCTCCTGGTCGATGGTGATGAACTTGATCTTCTTCGATCCCATGACGGCGCCGAGGCCGCCGCGGCCGAAGCTGCGCAGCTTGCCTTCCGGATCACGGGTCGAGATGTTCGAGATCAGCATCAGGTTCTCGCCGGCGCTGCCGAGGGTGATGACGCCCTTGTCCTCGCCGTAACGCCGGGCCACCGATTCAAGCACGGCGAAATTGTTCATGCCGACTGTTTCGGTTTCCGGCTCGATCACCACGCTCTCGCCGCTGATGCCGATCCGGTACCAGGTATCGGCAGCCTTCGGCTGACCCTCGATGATGATCGCCTTGATGTCGAGGCGGCCAAGCATGCGGCCGCAGGTGCCGCCAGCATTGCTTTCCTTGATGGTGCCGGTCAGGGGGCTCTTGGCACCGGCCGACATGCGGCCGGCGTTGCCGGCGGCGGTGCCGGAGAGAAGACCAGGGGCGAACACCAGCTTGTTGCTCGGACCGAGCGCGTGACAGGTCGGCGGCACTTCGGCGGCGACGATGGTCGATGTCAGGGCGCGACCGCCAAGCCCGGCCCATTCCGCCGGAGTTTCCTCGGTGCGGACCGAGAGGTCGGACATGTTGATGCGAATGATCTTGGGCATGGCATTTCCTCCAACTGCCGATCCGGAGGTCCCCAATCGCCTCGTGACTTCGGCCTTGCCAAATCGTGAGCCAACGAGCCGGTGCTCGGTTCGTCTCGGCTCATCCATGCCAAAAGAATAAAGTCAGAGCAAATGGAAAAAATACATATCTATACTATTATGTTTTGCCGAACATAATTGAAATGTGCGCCTATGCGATGATGTATTTCGCCGTGTCAGGTCAAAAATTGCCGGAAAGCCGCCATTCGAGCAGATAAATAGCCAGACTTCGGCTTTTATTACTTTCGGAGCACAATTCGCCAGCGCCCGTTGCGGGTGGAATCATCCTTTGGTCGAATCCGTTGGCGAACCATCTCGTCCAACAGGCGCGACGATGAGGGATGAAAGCGTGGTCAGATGGTCGGCTGCGGCTGCGGCGGCTGCCGCTTCGATGCGGCGGAAGCGGTCGACGACGGTGCGCCCGAGTTCGGTGAGGTCGGCGCCGCCGGTGCTGCCGGTATGCCCGACGATCAACGGTTGGCCGAACGCCTTGTTCATGTGGTCGACCAGTTCCCAGGCGCGCCGATAGGTCATGCCCATTTCGCGCGCCGCTGCCGAGATGGAACCGGCTTCGCCGATTTTCTCCAGCAGCCTGACCTTGCCGGGTCCAACTCGTGTGTCGGCGTCGATCCGCAATTGCAGGCGAAGTTCAATCATGTGGCTGCTCGCTCGATCTCGTATCCCTGTTGATCAGACTATAACAATCTAATCAAAACGACGGCCCTTCTCGTTTCTGAATGTGGAGCGATCTCTGGTCGACCTGACGGAGCCGCAGTTTGGAAAGCGCTACGGCAAGAAGGCGATCATCATGCGCCGACGGCGGGCCGTCGCGCCATACGATTCTCCAGAATTGGCCGCTGCCCGCAGTCTCGGCGTTCCCGTCCGTCGGCCTCTCGCCGTTGCCCAGAGTTCGATCCATGGGAAAACGTGCAGTCGCTACCCGGCAGCGCTACGGCTCGGCACTAAAAGCCTAAACATTTCAAGGGGGAAAGATGGCTCCGCGAGTAGGACTCGAACCTACGACCCGGTGATTAACAGTCACCTGCTCTACCAACTGAGCTATCGCGGAACAGCTTGTGGCGGTGCGTATAACAAAGCTCGTCCGGTTTGCAAAGCCCCTTCCGCAGGAAAAAACGTCAGATCGTCGACTCCCTGGTGGCGCTTTGGCGGGAAACGGGGCAAATCCCTGCAAAACAACGGAAAATTCTATCCACAGGACGACGATTGCGTTGACCGCGATCGTCGCGGACGGCAGTGAAGATGGCTTTTATCGCCGGCCCAGGGTTCAAATCGGCAAATCACTTCCCACGTAAGAAGTCGACGACGCCGGCTGCGCCGCCGGAGGGCTGACCGAGGCACGGACACGACAGGGAGAGAGCAATGGCACGCGTGAAGTTTGCAGGACGGAGCATCGGCCTGCCCGGCAATCGCTTGGCGCGTCTGACGCTCGGCATCGTACTCGTCGTTTTCGGCCTGTTCGGCTTCCTGCCCATTCTCGGCTTCTGGATGATCCCGGCCGGCATATTGGTGCTGTCGGTCGATTCCCATTGGGCGCGGCGCCTGCGGCGACGCGCCGAGGTGGCGTGGGCACGCTGGCGGTCGCGCCCGGCTTGATGGCCGGGGTGGCGCACCAAGCGGCAGGCGATCAAAAAACGTTCACCAAATCGTGGCGCGATTTGGCAAAACGTTGCTGGAAATCGGCGCCGAACCGTGGCACGATTTCTGCATCGTAAGGCTCGGTGGATGGATTGAAGGCAAAATAGCCTAGTTATCCACGGGCTTAGACAAAAGGCTGATGCAACGACGGGGATTGGATAAGGAATCCGAAATTCGTTCGTGATAGGAAATCGTTGGTGTCATAATTCGGTCTTCGTTGATCGCTAGAAGGGGCACCAACCGAGGTAAAGATGACCTCACCTTGGGAAAGGAGCACTAGAATGACTAACATTTCGGTAACGCGACTTACGCGCACGAATGTACGCCATTCGACGTTCCGTCCCAATCATCCCTGTATCAAATGCCAATGGCGAATGTTTAGCTTCTGAACATTCCGCAATACAGCAAGAAATCTTGAGATGCATGGATGATGACCCGCAGGACCCGTGGGCCAGGAGTAGAGTCATGAGCAAGTCAATCGTTATCGAGGTCGCCGGTCAGGCCGTCGCCGTCGCCGCCCCCGTTCCGGGGGGCTACAAGTTCGTTGCCGTCAAGTTCGATGTCTGGAGCCTGGATGGGCGGGTGTTCTCGTCCGTCATGTCCGCCGAACGGGCCGCCGCCCAGGTGCTGAGCGGCAGCTTTGTCGCCGAGCCGCAGCTCAGTGCCAGCCTGCCGGCCGCCTTCGAGGGCCAGGCCGAACGCCGCGTCGCCGTTCCCGTCTGAAACCCGCCGCGCGGCGGTCCTGGCACCGCCACGCCGGCGTCGGGTCCGCCGTTCAGCTTGTCTGGGCATCCGTGGCCGGTAACGCCAGCTCGATGGTTTCAAGGCACTCCGGCAAATCTTCGATGTAGCCGATGGTGAAGGCCGGCTTCTCCGACGCGTCGCGCGGGCTATGGCTGCGTCGTGTCGACCAGCTCATGAACACCGAGACGAGGCCGAGGGCGTTGGCGCCCTTGATGTCGCGTTCGAGATTGTTGCCGACCATGGCGATGCGCGGCGCCGCCGCCGGCGTCAGCCCGAGAGCGTCGATGGCCGTGCGGAACATGCGCGCGTCGGGCTTGTGGGCACCGACATCGCCGGAAATGACGTGAGCGTCGAAATCATCCCACATGCCGTGGGCCCCGAGCACGTTGACGAACGTCTCGCGCGGCCCGTCGGCCACCAGCGCCAGGCGATAGCCGCGCTGGCGCAGTCGCGTCAGCACGTTCTCGGCGCCCGGAATGAGCGCGGCGGCGCTGACGATCTCCGTTGCCTCGTCCTTGATCTCGGTGCCTTCGTCGACCAGCGTATCGCCGCAGTCGAGGAATACGGCCGCCAGGTGCGGCACCTCGACGCGGTTGCGGGCGATGAGGTCGGCGACGCGGCGCGGAATGTAGCTGCAGAGTTCGGTCCAGGGCACCAGGCGGGCCGCCGCTGCGTCGGTACGACGGAAGTCGAACGCCGGCCGGAAGGCGTCACGCTTGAGCTTCAGCCGGGCGAGGCGGTGGTCGAGGCGGCCGGCGACGATCAGCCCGCGCGCGCCGAAGGGATTGTCGATGTGGATGCCGTCGCGCCCGGCCAGCGCCTGGCAGTCGGCGATGATGCGGGAACGCTCGGTCGCCATGGCAGCCGGCGAGGGCCAGACGGCGTGCTTTCCCGGTTCGAGATAGAGAACGGGGCGGCCGTTGTCGACGGCGCATCCCGCCATGTCGACGCGGCGGCCGTGTTGCGAGCCCTCAACGCGGACGACATTGCCGAGATCGTCGAGATGGACCCAGACGTGCTCAAGGTCGTAGAGATGGCCGATGTCCCAATCGAACCAGATGGCATACTCGACGACCATCGCCCCGATCGGCGTCAGGGTGAAATCGCTCGATGGCGAGGCCGCCGGCAATTTGGCGATGGCGTAACCGATGCGCGTCGGCGGATACGGCTCGCTGGCACAGGTGATCAGCACCGGACGGTGAACGTTGGCGATGCGCTCGGCGCTCGCCCGAAGCAGCGATTCAGGCATCAGGCGTAGGCACCGGTCAGCTGGAATTCGCCGGCGAAGTGGCAGCGGGCGAAGCGGCCGGGCTTGGCCTCTTTGAGCTCCGGCTCCAGGGTCTTGCAGATGTCGGCGGCATAGGGGCAGCGGGGATGGAAGGCGCAGCCGGTCGGCGGTCGCGAGGCGTCCGGCACCTCGCCCCGGAGGGCGACGCGCTTGCGGCTGCGGTTGCGCTTGGGGTCCGGCTGTGGCACCGCCGACAGCAGTGCCTCGGTGTAGGGATGCAGCGGCTCTTGGAACAGGCTGTCGGTCGCCGCCACTTCCATCAGCCGGCCGACGTACATGACGCCGATGCGGTTGGAAATGTGCTGCACCATGCTGAGGTCGTGGGTGATGAACAGGTAGGTGAGGCCGAACTGGTCCTGCAGGTCCTGCATCAGGTTGATGTTCTGCGCCGCCACCGACACGTCGAGCGCCGACACCGCTTCGTCAGCGGCGATGAACGACGGCTTGAGGGCGAGGGCGCGGGCGATGCCGATGCGCTGGCGCTGGCCGCCCGAGAAGGCGTGCGGATAGCGGCTGCGGAACTCCGGCCGCAGGCCGACGAGCTTCAGGAGTTCGGCCACCCGGTCCTCAAGCTCGGAACCGGAGGCGACGCCGTGCACCAAGAGCGGTTCGCCCACCAGTTCCAGGAGCGTCATGCGCGGGTTGAGCGAGGAATAGGGATCCTGGAAGATCATCTGCATCTGCTTGCGCAGCGGCGTCAGCTCCTGCTTGGTCGCCTGCGCCAGTTCGACGGTCGCGCCATCGTCGGACCGGAAGCGGATCGACCCGGACGTGACGTCGTAGGCGCGCAGCATCAGCCGGGCCACCGTCGATTTGCCCGAGCCGCTTTCGCCGACGAGGCCGAAGGTCTCGCCCTTGCGGATGTCGAAGCTGACGTCGTTGACGGCCTTGACCACCGGCTTGGCCTTCTGCAGCCAGCCGGCGGCGGTGCCGCCGAAGTGCTTGCTGAGGCCCCTGACGGAGAACAGGGTTTCGGGCGCGAGCGGCTCAACCGGCATCGGTACCTCCGGCGGTCTGTTCGGCAAGGAGATGGCAGCGGGCAAAGCGGTTGCGGCCGAGGGCGACGTTGGGCGCCTCCAGGCGGTCGCAGGTACCGGCCACGGCCTCGCTGCAGCGGGTATGGAACGAACAGCCGCGCGGCAGCTCGAACGGATCGGGCACCATGCCCGGAATGGTCTTGAGGCGGCGCTGCTTGTCGCCACCCAGGCGCGGCACCGATTCCATCAGCGCCCGCGTGTAGGGATGGCGGGGGCTTTCGAAGATGGCGTCGACGTCGCCCGTCTCCACCACCCGGCCCATGTACATGACGGCGATGCGGTCGGCGATATCGGCCACCACGCCGAAATTGTGGGTGATGAAGATGATGGCCATGCCGAGCCGTTGCTGCAGCGACTTCAAGAGGTCGAGGATCTGCGCCTCGGTCGTCACGTCGAGGGCGGTGGTCGGTTCGTCGGCGATGAGCAGACTGGGGCTGCAGGCCAGCGCCATGGCGATCATGGCGCGCTGGCGCATGCCGCCCGACAGCTCGTGCGGATAGGCGTCGAGCATCTGGTCCGGACGCGGCATCTGCACCAGTTGCAGCAGTTCGCGCGCCCGGTCGCGCGCCGCCGGCTTGGACAGGTCGGTGTGCAGCAGCAACGGCGTCATCACCTGCTTGCCGATGGTGTGCACCGGCGATAGCGCCGTCATCGGCTCCTGGAAGATCATGCCGATGTGGCGGCCGCGCAGGGCGCGGATGGCCTTGCCCTTGCGGTCGAGCTTGGCGATGTCGATCTCGTCCTGTCCGGGCGGGTGGAACAGGATCGAACCGCGGGCCAGCGTCGCCGCCTGCGGCAGCAACTGCATGATCGAGCGCACCGAGATGGACTTGCCCGAACCGCTTTCGCCGACGATGCCCAGCACCTCGCCAGGGTTGACGTGCAGCGACACACCATCGACGGCGCGCACCACACCCTCGCGGCGGCGGAATTCGACGCCGAGATCGCGGATTTCGACGAGAGGAGTTTGATCTGTCATGGAAGCGCTCATCGGCCGTAAGGATCGGCTGCGTCGCGCAGACCGTCGCCCAGGAAGTTGAAGCTCAGAACGATGATGACGATGGCCAGACCCGGCAGCAGCAACCAGGGCGCCTGGACGATGACGCGCAGGTTCTGCGCCTCCTGCAGCAGCACGCCCCAGCTGACCACCGGCGGCCGCAGGCCGAGACCGAGGAAGGAGAGGGCGGTTTCGCCGAGGATCATCTCCGGCACCGACAGCGTCACGGCGGCGATGATGTAGCTCGTCATGGCCGGCAGCATGTGCTTGATGATGATCCGGCTTTCCGAGGCCCCGGTCAGGCGGGCCGCCAGCACGTAGTCCTCGCCGCGCAGGCTGAGGAACGAGCCGCGCACCGTGCGGGCGAGGTAGGTCCAGTTGATCAGCGACAGCAGCACGGTGATGAGGAAGTAGACGTAGAGCGGATCCCATTCGACCGGCAGCGCCGCTGCCAGCCCCATCCACAGCGGGATGGTCGGGATGGAGCGGATGAACTCCATCAGGCGCTGAATGGCGCTGTCGATACGGCCGCCGTAGAAGCCGGAAATCGAGCCCATGGTGATGCCGATCAGGAATGAGAAGGCGACGCCGACGATGCCGATGGTCAGCGTCGTGCGGCCACCGTGGATGAGGCGGCTCAACAGGTCTCGACCGAGCGTATCCGTGCCGAGCACGTAGATGCGGGCATCCGGATCCTCGGCGCCGAACAGGTGCAGCGAGCCGGGGATGAGGCCCCAGAGCTGGTACTCCGGCCCCGCGGTAAAAAAGCGCAGCGGCACGATGTCGTCGGTGTCTTCGGTGTAGATCACCGCCGCCGTCTCGAGGTCGCGCGAGCGCTTGAGGCCGTAGACGAACGGTCCCTGGAAGGTCCAGTCCGCGTCGAACAGGTGCACCGGCTGCGGCGGCCGCATGGTCGCCGTCTCGGTGATCTCGAACGGATCGTAGGGGGCGGTGAACTCGGCGAAGCCGGCGGTCAGGTAGGCGAAGACCAGCACGCACAGGGAAACGAGGGCCAGCTTGTGGCGGCGGAACCGCCACCACATCAGCTGGCGCGGCGTGGCGCGGTAGAGCGCTTCCTTGGCGTCGCGCGGATCAACGGCCGGCGTATCGGTGGGGCTCGTGGCTGTCATGTCCGTTTCCTCAGCCGCGCCGGACGCGCGGGTCGGACAGGGCCAGGAGGATGTCCGAGATCAGGGTGCCGATAATCGTGAAGACGGAGAGAATGAGGATGAAGCTGCCGGCGAGATACATGTCCTGGTTCTTGAGGGCACGCAGCAGCAAGGGGCCGGTGGTCGGCAGGTTCAGCACCACCGCCGTGATGACGTCGCCGGAGATCAGCGACGGCAGCGCCCAGCCGATGGTGGAGATGAAAGGATTGAGGGCGACGCGCACCGGATAGCCCCAGACGACGCGCCGTTCGGAAAGGCCCTGGGCGTAGGCCGTCTCGACATAGGGCTTGTTGAGCTCGTCGAGCATGTTGGCCCGGACGACGCGGATGAGGCCGGCGGTGCCCGAGGTGGCGAGCACCACCAGCGGCACCCAGATGTGTTCGGCGACGTCGAGGATCTTGGCGATCGACCAGGGCGCGTGCTCCATGCCCGGACTCATCAGGCCGCCGACGTCCATGTTGAGCCAGGAGTAGGCGAGCCACATCAGCACCAGCGCCGTCAGGAACTCCGGGAAGCCGCGGCCGATGAAGCCGAACACCGTGAACAGATAGTCGAGGAAGGAATATTGCCGCGTCGCCGAGTAGACGCCGATGGGAATGGCGATGGCCCAGGTGAGCAGCAGCGATGACACCGAGATGGCCAGCGTCAGGCCGAGGCGCATCCAGATGAGGTTCGACACCGGCATGTTGTAGTCGAGCGACAGGCCGAAGTCGCCGTGGAAGATGATGCCGGAGATCCACCACCAGTATTGCACGTAGATCGGCTGGTCGAGACCGAAGTGATGGCGGATTTCCTGCTCCATCAGCGGGTCGACGGTATCGCCGTTGTGCTTGAGTTCGGCGACGTAGGCGGTGGCGTAGTCGCCGGGCGGCAGCTGGATGATCAGGAAGGCGACGATCGACACGGCGACCAGCATGGGAATGGACCAGAGAAGCCGTCTTGTCAGGTAGGCAAGCATTGTCGATCGCGCTCCGTATGCGAGGAGGGCCAAGGCTGGGGGAGGGGCGGAACCGTCCCTCCCCACCGAGCTATATCACTTCTTGAAGTAGAGCTGAGACGGCTGGAAGTTGCCCTCGTTGCGCAGCACTTCCTCGTTGGTGAAGCCCTTGGGGAAGTTGCCGAGCTTGGCATTGACGATCACCGGCGCGGCGCCTTCGCCGACCAGGCCGATCATGAACACGTCGTCCTTGAGATCGGTGATCATGTCCTGCACGTGCTTGTGCGCTTCGTCGATGGTCGGGGCGGAAGCCGCCTTTTCCCAGTCAGCCCAGATCTTGCGGATGGGATGATCCTTCGGCGGTTCGACGCCGTCGGCCCCTTGCGTGTTCCACCACTTGTAGTAGTTCTCGGCGAACGACTCGTGGCCGAGGGCCAGCGTCGGATCGGCCGAAACCTGCAGCATGCGGTCGGCATAGGTGTAGAACAGGTCGAAGTCGCCGTTCTTGAACTTCTGCGTCGCCATGTCTTCCTGCTCGATGCGGATCAGGATTTCGATGCCGATGGCTTCCCAGTTCTTGCGCAGGAGTTCGAGCGTCTGCGGCGGCAGGTCGTCCTGCACCGCTTCCAGCATCAGCGACAGGCGCTTGCCGTCCGGACCGAGACGGAACTTGCCGTCCTTTTTGGTCAGGCCCATGTCGTCGAGCAGCTTGTTGGCGGCCTTCTTGTCGAACTTCACCCACTTGTCGGCGAAGTCCTTGTCGAAGTAGGGCGAGGCCGACACGGGCGAAGCCTGACGCGGCTTGGCGAGGCCGGAGTAGACCACCTCGTTGATGGCGTCGCGGTCGACGGCGATCGACAGCGCCTGACGGAAGCGCGGATCGTTGAACAGCTTGTTCTTGACCGGATCGGCCGAGGCGATGTTCGGGAACACCGCGACGTTCTCGCCGCCCTTGGACACTTCGACCTTGTAGCCGCCCTTGGCCTCGTTCTGCTTGTAGAGCGGGAAGTCGGTGGCCGGGACGAAGCGCGACTGCATGTCGACCTGGCCCTGGATGATCATCAGGTTCATCGCCTGCTGATCCTGGAACACCTTGCTTTCGATGCGGTCGATGTAGGGCAGCTGGTTGCCGTCCTTGTCGACCATCCAGAAGTACGGATTGCGTTCCATGACGATGGTGTCGGCCGGCGGCGGCGTCACCATGCGGAAGGCGGTGATGACCGGATAGTCGGGGTTGAGCCACCACGACTGGATCGGGCCCTTTTCACCCCAGAGATCGACCCAGCCTTTGACGCCCTTGTCGGCGGCGAGCTTGGCGAGATCGTCGGCCGAGACGTACTTGGGGTGGAACTTCTTCATGTAGTGGGCCGGCACCAGGAACGAGGTGCGGTCAAGGCCGGGCTTGCCGGTACCGTCCTTGGCGACGATCTCCAGGAACAGCGCGTAGGGCTTGGCGAAGGTGACGGTGAAGGTGCGGGCGTCCTTGATGGTGACGACCAGCGGCTTGCCGTCGGCCATCAGCGACACCGGAATGGTTGGCGTCAGGTCCTTGTTGAGGAACACGTCCTCATACCAGAAGCGCACGTCCTCGGTGGTTACCGGCTCGCCGTCCGACCACTTGAGGCCGTCGAGCAGGGTGAAGGTGAATTCGGTCGAGTCGGCGTTGACGGCGTAGGACTCGATGAAGCGCGGCTTCAGCACGGTCTTGCCGTTGACGTCCTGCATGAACTTGACGACGCGCTCTTCCATGAGCTTGGTCGTGCCCCAGCGGTCACCGACGCCCTTGTAGGCGCGGTGCAGCGTGCCGCCGTAGCTGCCGACTTCGCCGAAGACGTCCATCACCGGCGGCGCCTTGGGCAGGCGCTGATCCACAGGCGGCAGCTTGCCGGCCGACACCAGACCCGACAGCATCGGGGATTCGTTGAAGGCCAGGGCGGACGTCGCCGCGCCGAGCATGAGCAGCGAGGCCAGGGCAAAACGGCCAACCGAACGGCTCACATACATGACTGTTCTCCTCTCTCGACTGTTGTAGAGAAACCTCTCACCTAGTCACGAGCCGCCCGCTCCGTTGCCGGGTCGAGCGCCACGATGACCGAACGCGCCTCCTCCGGGGCACTCCCACCCGGAAGACGGATCGGACCTGTACATCTTCCCAGCTCGCACATCGGGCCATTAATGAAAACATTTTTATGATGTTTCCCGGCCTCTGGCGATGGCGCGTTTCGACGCGCTCGGCTTGATCGTCCATGTCTAGTCGATGGCGGGAGTATGTGGCGGTCCGGACTATGGTGCAATATGAAAAGATTTTTATATGCGTCAGCATAGACGTTGGTCTATGCGGGCATTTGTCCGCTTGTATCCGTGATGCGCCGGGCAGCATTCCCGGCCTTAATCGATGTAGACGGCGGCGGCGATAGGCTGATCATGTCGCCCGCAGTGCGGCGGTTGCGGTGAATCTCACAAAAAACGACGTAGAAACAATGAGGTGCTTTTGGACCGGCGTCTGTATCTGGTCGCGCTGACGGCGGAAAAGACGAGCGTCGCCGTCCGCATAAATGTGCTTGAAGGCCAATGAAAATATTTTCTAAAACAGTCATCCTAAGGCAATATGACGGCCGCGCTTTCGACAGGCTTGACAGCCGGACGGTTTGGATCGATTCCTGCTGCGAGGATCGGATGCTTCGGCGCTTGCAGGCGAAAAGGCACCATGGCAAGAAAATATTTTCACGTATCGAATGCACTGATGGCGTCGGGCGCCGCCGGCTTTGCCCGGACGGTGGCGCCGGGTGAAGCGCTGGACGTCTGGGCGCTGTCCGACATCGTCGAACAGCCGTTCACCGGCGCGCCGGCGCTGGCGTCCGACCCGCAGAACTATCGCTTCGTCAACGGCTTCGTCGGTGTCGGCGATCTGCCCTGCCGCCAGGCCTTTCGCGCCGACATGGCCGGGCGACCGCTGCCGCTGGCGCGCGACTGGCCGCTTGCCCGCCTGCGCCTGCCGGCCATGAGCCGCCGGGTCGACTTTTCCGAGTTCTGGTATCGGCCGACGCACCTGTCGGCCTGGGCCGCCACTATCCTCGAGGCTGATGCCGCCCGCCTCGCTAGCTTCCGCCTCACCACCTGCGGCGGTGTGCGCCTGTTCGTCAATGGTGACGAGGCTGCCCGTTTCGAGCCGTTCACCCGTAATCGCGAGGCCAGCGAAACGGTGCGTCTGCCGCTCCGGGCCGGCAGCAACGAGCTCGTCGTCTTCACCGAGGACCTGGCTGAACGCGACACCGACTGGTTCTTCGCGCTGGAGTACCTCGACGCGGCGCCGCTCGTCGCCCGCCTGCCGTTCGACGCGCCGGCCACCACGGTCGACGCCGTGCGTGCTCTGGCCGAAAGCGTCCGTCCGGCCGCCGGGCTGACGGTCGACGCGCCGTTCGGGCTCGCCTTCGACGCGCCGGCGCCGGTCGACGTGACGCTGCGCGTGCGCATCGGCAACCACGTTCACGAGCGCTGGACCCTGGTCGACCGCACGCTGACCCTGCCGGCCGGCGCTACGCGCCTCGAGGTGACCGAGGCCGGCACGGTCCCTGACGGCATGTTCCAGGTATCCATCGATTTCGCCGTTGGCGACGCCCGCGTCGAGCGCCATATCGAAGCGGCGTTTCTCGCCTCGCTGACGCCCCGGCCGCCGGTCGCCGACCTCGCCGCCGCCAAGGCGGAGGCGTCCCGGTTCTTCGCCCGTAACGGTCAGCCGCTGATCGGCCGCGTCCTCGCCATGCTGAAGAGCGGCGACGTCGACGCCGACATGCTGCGCCGCATCGTCGCGCGTACCCTCGATTACATCGACCACCGCGAGGACTGCGCCGACTTCTGGATCGTGCCGCTGATCTGGATCTGCGCCGACTACGCCGAGGCGCTGCCGGCCGACCTCGCCGCCGCCGCCCGCGCCTCCATCCTCGGCTTCCGCTACTGGGTCGACGAGCCGGGCAACGACGCCATGTGGTTCTGGAGCGAGAATCACGTGCTGTGCTTCCACGTTGCCCAGCACATCGCCGGCCGGCTCTATCCCGACGACCGCTTCACCTGTTCCGGTCGGCTTGGCGCCGAGCAGGCCCGTCTCGGCGCCGAGCGGCTCGGCCGCTGGTTCGATTCGATCGAGGTCGAAGGTCTCGCCGAGTGGAACTCGTCGGCCTACTACCCCATCGATTTTCTCGGCCTGCTCGGCCTGCATCATCTCGGCGAGGCGTCGCTCGCCACCCGCGCCAGCGGCCTACTCGACCGCATCTGCCAGATGGTGGCGCTGCACACCATGGCCGGCGTGCCCGGCGGCTCGCAGGGGCGGGCCTACAACAAGGAACTGCTCGGCGGTCCGCTCACCGAACTGGTGTCGATTGTCCGCATCGCCTTCGGCTCCGGTTGGCTCAATCGCGGCGTCACGGCGCCGCCGCTGCTCGCCGCTTCCGATTACCGGCCGCCGGCGAGCGCGTTGGCCTTCGCCGATCCCGGCGAGGGGCAATCGCTGGAGGCCCGCTACACCCAGGGGCTCGACCACACCGCCCGCCTCGTCGTCTATCGCTCGCGCCACGCGCAGTTGTCGTCGGTGGTCGATCACGCCACCGGCCGCCACGGCCATCAGCAGCACGTCGTCGACGTGCAGCTGTCCGGCCATCCGCTGGCCCGGCTCTGGGTCAATCACCCCGGCGAGGAAGACCCGTCCGGCTCGCACCGGCCGTCGTTCTGGGCCGGCAACGGCGTGCTGCCGCGCGTCGGCCAGCTGCTCGACGTGTCGATGCTGGTCTTCGACCTCGGTGATGACCGGATTGGCTGGACGCATGCCTATTATGGCCGCGACGGCATGGACGAGGTGCGGCGGGTCGGCGATTGGCTGCTCGTTCGCTCCGGCCTTGGCGCGGCGGCGCTCTACGCCGCCAACGGGCTCGACCTCGTCACCACCGGCTCGACCGCCGGCTGCGAGGTGCGTTCGCCCGGCCGGAACAACGGCTGGATCGTCGCTGTCGGTCAGGACTTCGAGGCGCTGGCCGCCCGGCTCGCCACCGCGACCGTCACCTTCGATGCCGCGGCGCGGCGCCTCGCGCTTGATCTGCCCGATCGGCCGGTTCTGGCCCTCGACTATCAGGCGGGGCTCAGCCTCGGTGGCGAGGCGATGCCGTTCCGCCACCTCTCGCCGGTGCCGACGCTGACCTTCCACAGCGCCCGGCCGCAGATTTCGCCCCTTCACCCCTTCCTCGCTTCGGGAAAGTGACAACATGCTGGCTGTCGATCAGATTTCCGACACTCTGGGAAAAGTTGCCGACGGGTTGTGCCGCCTCAAGGGCATCGGCGAAACGGTGGCCGGCGGCGGCGCCCGCATCCAGTTCGAGGAATGGGACTGGGAGGTCGGCGTCGGCCTCTACGGCTTCTACAAGCAGGCGGTGCTGACCGGCAATGCCGCCGCCATCGACGCCCTCGTCGATTGGTACGACTGGCAGATCGGTCGCGGCCTGCCGCCGCGCCAGATCAACTCGACGGCGCCGATGCTGCCGCTGGTCATGCTCATCGACCACGTCGATCGTCCGGCCTTCCGGGCCCTGGTCGCCGATTGGGCCGACTGGCTGGTGCAGAGCCTGCCCAAGACCGAGGACGGCGGTTTTCAGCACGTCGTCAAGGAGCGCCTCAACGACGGCGAACTCTGGGACGACACGCTGTTCATGGCCGGCCTGTTCCTGGCCCGCGCCGGCCGGGCGCTCGGCCGCCGCGACTGGATCGAGGAAGCGACCTACCAGTTCCTCGTCCACAGCCGCTATCTCTCCGACCCGGCCACCGGCCTCTGGTATCACGGCTGGACGTTCAACGGCCGGCACAATTTCGCCAAGGCCTTCTGGGGCCGGGGCAACGCCTGGATCACCGTCGCCATTCCCGAGTTGCTGGAACTGGTGCCGGACGTGCCCGAGCCGGCCCGCCGCTATCTCAAGCGCGTCTATTCCGCCCAAGTCGCGAGTCTTGCCGCGCTGCAGCGTCCCGACGGCATGTGGACGACGCTGCTCGTCGACCCCACTTCGCCGGTCGAAGCGTCGGCCACCGCCGGCTTTGCTTACGGCATCCTGCGCGGCATCGACGGCGGCCTCATTCCGGCCGACTATCGCGACACCGCCGATCGGGCCATCGCTGCCGTGCTGCAGCGCATCGATGCCGATGGCATCGTGCTCGAAGTGTCGGACGGCACCGCCATGGGCCATTCGCTGGAGTTCTACAAGGCCATCGGCAACGTCGCCGCGCCCTACGGCCAGGCGCTGGTCATGCTGCTGCTCGTCGAGCTGCTCCGGGCCGGCGATGCCGTCAGGCGCCGTTGAGCGAGCGGACGGTGGCGCGCTGGATCAGCCGGCAGCCCAGTTCCACCCGCATGGCGGCGCGTGTCGGCGAGTTGGCCAGGATGCGCTGTTCGATGAGACCGAGGGCCGCCGGTCCCAGTTGATCGAGGGGGACATGGATGGTGGTCAGCGGCGGCCGCGACAGCTCGCCCAGCATGATGTCGTCAAAGCCGATCACCGACACGTCGTCAGGCACGCCGACGCCGTGGCGTTCGAGCGCCCGCAGCGTGCCGAGCGCCAGATTGTCGGAGGCGCAGAAGATGGCGGTGGCGCCGCGCAGGCCGCCGTCGCGGGCCATCAGCCGGTCGATCAGCTGTTCGGCGTGTTCGGGCTCAAAGCTGTCCGCCTCGATGATGGCGTCGGCCGGCAGCGGCAGGTTGACCTCGCGGAAAGCGTCCATGAAGCCTTCGAGACGACGGCGGATGGTCTGGCGCCGGTGCCAGGTCATGTGCAGGATGTTGCGGTGGCCGAGCTGGAGCAGGTGACGCGTCGCCTGCAAGCCGGCGAAGCGGTTGGCCGGCACGACGCTGTCGACCGACATGGTCGGGTCTTCGCCGTTGATCAGCACCGTCGGTACCCCGAGGCCGGCGACGGCCTGGATCAGTTCCGGCCGGTCGTCGGTGTAGAGGATCAGCCCTTGCGGCGTTTCGGCCTTGAGAATGTCGCGTACGGCGGCGACGTCGACCTTCTGTCCGACGCCGACGGCCGGGATGAGGCGGATGGAGCGGCGGTCGCACTCCTGGCGCAGGCTGTTGAGGATCGCCACCGTGAACATGTTGGTGTCGATCTGCGGTGTCGCGTCCTCGGCGATGGCCAGCACCACGTCGGTGAGCGCCGAGATCGACGCCCGCACCCGCCGCTGTTCGAGATAGCCGAGCTGGCGGGCGGCTTGCAGCACGCGGTCGCGCACGTCCTTGCTGAGCGGCGCCGTGCCGTTGAGGACGTGGCTGACAGTGGAAATGGCGACGCCAGCCTGTTTGGCGATTTCCTTGACCCCGGCCTTCATCGACGTGCCCACCTCTTCGATCCGTCCGGTATATGTAGGATTCGCCACGGGAGCAACGAATGAAGCGCATCGCCAAACTCGACCGCCTGCTCGCCGAATTGTCGGGCCGGATCTTCACCCCTGTCACCGCCGATCTGCCGCTGACCTTCCGCCGCGCCACGCCCGACGAACGCATCGAGTCGGCGGGCGGCCTTGCCGACTGGCGACCGGTCGACGCCGATCTCGTCTGGGGCGAGCCGGAGGGCTATTTCTGGTTTCGCGGCGAGGTGATCGTGCCGGCGGCGGCCTCTGGCCGGCGCCTGCACGTGCGCATCGAGGCGGCGTTCGGCAACACTTATGGCCGCTCCGATCCGCAATGCCTGGTGTTTGTCGACGGTCGCCTCGTCCAGGGGGCTGACGGCAACCATCGTACCGTGCTGCTCGACGAGGCGGCGGTGGCGGGGCGACGCTATGCCATCGCCATCGAGGCTGGCACCATCGAGAACCGCCGCCAGCTCGGCTTTGCTCTGACCCTCGTCGTCGAGGATCCCTTGGCTCAGGCGCTGTACTTCGACCTCAAGGTGCCGCTCGACGTCGCCCGCCTGCTGAAGCCCGACGATTTCAGGGCGGTGGCCATCGTCAACCACGTCGAGGCGGCGCTCGACGCTGTCGATTTCCGCCCTGGCCGGCCAGAGCGTTTCGCCGCCAGCCTGGCGGCGGCGCAAGGCATCGCCGCCGGCCTTTATGACGACGCCGGCGCAGCCGACCGGCCGACCATCATCGCCGCCGGCCACACCCATATCGACGTTGCCTGGCTGTGGCGGACGCGGGAAAGCCGGCGCAAGATGGCCCGTTCCATGGCGACCGCATTGCAGCTGATGGACGAGTGTCCCGACTATCGCTTCATGTACAACCAGTGCGTCCTGTTCGACTGGCTGGCCACCGACTACCCCGAGCTGTTCGAGCGGCTCAGGGCCAAAGTGGCCGGCGGTCAGTTCGAGATCGAAGGGGCGCTGTGGCTGGAACCGGACGTCAATATCGCCGGTGGCGAGGCGCTGGTCCGCCATATCCTCAAGGGCGTGCACTATCACCAGCGGACGTTCGGCGTGCGGCCCCGGCTGATGTGGCTACCGGACACGTTCGGCTATTCCGCTGCCCTGCCGCAGCTGATGGCGCTGGCCGGCCTCGAGACCTTCGTCACGCACAAGCTCAGCTGGAACGACACCAACCGCATGCCGCACGACACCTTCTTCTGGGAAGGCATCGACGGCACGCGCCGGCCGGCCAGCTTCGTCACCACCCAGACCTACGAATACGACGGCATCGAGACCACCTATTGCGCCGATCTCAGAGCCTCGCACGTGCTCGGTACCTACAAGCGCCACGCCGACAAGGCCGCCATGCCCGAGCTGTTCATGATCTATGGCCACGGCGATGGCGGCGGCGGTCCGACGCGTGCCATGATCGAGACGCTGCGCCGTTTCGAGCGCGGCATTCCCGGCAGTCCACGCGTCCGGCAGGGCGCGCTCGGCGACTATTTTGCCCGCCTGGCTGCCCGCATGGCTGCCAGCCCCGAATGCTTCCCGGTCTGGGTCGGCGAACTCTACCTCGAATTTCACCGCGGCACCCTGACCTCGGTTGCCAAGGTCAAACGCCACAATCGCCGGGCCGAGATCGCCCTGCGCGAGCTCGACCTGCTCGCCTGTCTCGTCGGCGCCGACTGCCGCGCCGAACTTGAGGCGCTCTGGGATATCCTGCTGCTCAACCAGTTCCACGACATCCTGCCGGGCTCGTCCATCGGTGCCGTCTATGACGACAGCGATGCCGAGTTCGCCCGCCTGTTCGCCGAGGCAGCGGCGCTGGAGGCCCGCTTGCTGGCGGCCTTCGGCGGCGCGCTGTTGCTCAACGCCTCGGGCCGGTCGCGCGGCGGCCTCGTCGTCGTGCCCGAACGGCCGGAGGCGCAGCCCATCGTCGGTGCCGACGGCCGCCCGGCCTGGCTCATCGCCGCCGCCCCGGTGCCCGGCCTGACCTTGGCGCCGCTCGTTGCCGTGCCGGCCGCCGCGCCGACGCCGACGGCGACGACCATCAGTCTCGAAAACGACCGGCTGCGCATCACCCTCGACGATCGCGGCCGCATCGCCTCGTTCTACGACAAGCAGGCCGAACGCCAGCTGCTGCCGGCGGGCGAGGTCGGCAACCGTCTCGTCGCCTATCGCGACATGCCACCGGCCTTCGACGCCTGGGACATCGACCGCAGCTTCGAGGATCAGGCCTGGGAGATCGACGAGCTCGTCGCCGCCGAGGTGGTGGAGACGGGGCCGCTGCGCGCCGCCATCCGTCTCGAATGGGTTTACGAGCACTCGCGCATCGTCGAGGTGCTGTCGCTCGCGGTCGGCGCCGACCGGCTGGAGGTCGATTGCTGCATCGACTGGCACGAGCACGCCACGCTGGTGAAGGTGCACCTGCCGCTGGCGCTTGCTGCCGCCGACAGCCGGGCCGAAATCCAGTTCGGCCACGTCCGCCGGCCAACCCACGCCAACACCGGCTGGGATGCCGCCCGCTTCGAGACGTCGATGCAGCGCTGGGTCGATCTCTCCGAGGCCGACTTTGGCGTCGCCCTGCTCAACGACTGCAAGTACGGCTACGACGCCCGTGGCAACCGCCTGCGTCTGACGCTGCTGAAATCGCCAGTCGATCCCTGGCCGGATGCCGATCAGGGTGAACACCGCTGCCGTTACGCCGTGATGCCGCACGGCGGCTTTGCCCGCGACGGTGGTCGGGTGATCGCGGCGGCCGAGGACTTCAACATGCCGCTGCGCTTGGTCGGTTCTGGCGCGCCAGCCACCGCGGCGCTGTCGCCGCCTGTGACGCTTGAGGGCGACGGCATCGTCGTCGAGGCGGTCAAGCCGGCCGAGGCCGGCGATGGCCTGATCGTTCGCCTGTTCGAGGCGCGCGGCCGTCAGGCGACCGCCAAACTGGCGAGCGCCTCGCCGGTGGCCGAGACCGATCTCCTCGAGGCCGGCGACAAGCCGCTTGCCGCGCGGCACGGCGTCGTGACGCTGACGTTCAAACCCTTTGAAATCAAGACCCTGAAGATCGGAGCCGCCGCGCCATGACCCACTCGAATGACCACTTGACGTTCTCGGTCAGCGATTTCCCCGGCGGAGAGAAGTCGTTCGTCGAGTTGCCGTTCGAGGTGTCCGCCGACGTCGACCGCATCGAGGTGTCCTATGGCTTTTCGTCCGGTTCGGTCATCGATCTCGGACTGGCCCGGCAGGGACGCATGCGCGGGTGGTCCGGTTCGGAGCGCGGCCACGTCACCGTCGCCGCCGACGTGGCGACGCCCGGCTACCAGCCCGGCGCGCTGTCCGGCCGCTGGCACGTCGTGCTCGGCATCGTCAAGCTCGGGCCGGAGGCGCGCGTCAACGTCACGGTGCGGCTGATCGCGCGCCAACGCCGCTGGCTCACCGGCGAACTGCACAGCCACACTGAACACTCCGACGGTGGCGTCACCGTGCTCGACGCCATCTATCGCGCCCGTCAGGGCGGGCTCGACTTCGTCGCCATCACCGACCACAACACCGTGACGCAAAACACCATCCGGCCCGACGATCCGGGCATCCTGGTCCTGCCGGCCATGGAGCTCACCACGTTCTGGGGGCATACCAATTTCTTCGGTCTCGTCGAGCCGGTGGCCGACTGGCGCTGCCGCGCTCCCGAGGAGGTCGGCGACAAGATGCGCGAAGCCCGGGACAACGGCGCCACCGTGGTCATCAACCATCCCTTCCAGCGCTCGGCTGGAGGCAAGTGGCAGGCCGGCTTCGACGTGCCGTTCGACGCGCTGGAGATTTGGAACGGCACCTGGGCGGCGCACAACGTCGATGCGCTGGCCTTCTGGCAGGACCAGCTGGTGGCCGGTCGCCGCCTCCCCATCACTGGCGGCAGCGACTTCCACCTCAAGAACCGCCGTCGTCACGGCCGGCCGTCCAATCGCCTCGCCGCCGACGGCCGGTCGATCGCCGCCATCCTCGCCGCCGTGCGCGCCGGTCACAACGTCGTCGGCTTTGCCGCCGACGATCTTACCGCCGAGCCGCTGCCTGGCGCACCGCTGTTTGGCGACGATGTCGCCGTCGGCAGCCCCATCGCCATCGTCTTCGACGGTCTGTCGGGCGGCGATGAAGTGCGCCTCGTCACCGAGACCGGCCTCATCGCCGTTGAACAACCGCAAGCCGATCGCCATATCTGCGAATGCCGCCTCGACGGCCGCTTCCTGCGCTTCGAAGTCTGGCACGGCGGCGAACCCAAGCTTTTCACCAATCCGATCTACGGTCGGTAACACGTGGTGGTTGGTTGTAACCTAGTTATCAATGACATGCAGAAAGGGTGGAAGGCATTCTTGGGGCACGCTGAGGTCGCACAGCTTTTTTAACGTTTTTGTCTGACTTTAGAAGATGTTTGGCGGCTTCTGTTTTCTTTCCCTGGTTCCGGCGGAAGGGAACGCAGCCGCCAGGATGGGGTCGGGCGCGGCACGATCCGGCCGAAATGGTGTGAAGCAACGGGGCAGACGCGCGCCCCGTTCGGCGAGCGACGACATGCTGTTCTTCTGGAACTCCAGCCTTGAAACTGGCAACGCCCATATCGACCAACAGCACCGGCGTTTGTTCGATATGACCAACGAGCTTGCCTTGCTGCTGGGGAGCGGTGGCCCACTGCCGGACCTCAGCGGCCTCGTCGCCAACCTGCGCGCCTACGCCACCGAGCACTTCCGCGACGAGGAAGCGGTGATGGCCCGCTCGCCGCTGTCGGCCTTCGAGAAGGACCGCCACATCCGCGCCCACAAGGCTTTTATCGCCCGCGTCGACGAGATCGCCGGCCGCGGCGACCTCACCGAAGTGCAGACCATTGAGCATTTCCTGGAGTTCCTCGTCACCTGGCTGGTGATGCACATCCTCCGAATGGACCTCAAGATCGTCCGGTCGATCACCAACGCCGCCGTTGACCCGATGGGCGACGACTTCTCGGTCGAGCGCGTGCTCATCAAGGCCTTGAGCGAGACCGAGCGCCGCTTCCGCCTGATCTCCGACAATGCTCCGACGATGATCTGGATCTCCGGTCGCTCCGGGCGGCGCGATTTCACCAACCGCGCCTGGTTCGAGTACGTCGGGCTCGACGCCGACACCACCGCCAGCGTCGACTGGGACCGCTTCGTCCATCCCGACGATATCGACCGCTACCGTCAGCTGATCGCGGACGTCATCGCCCGGCCGCATCGGGCCGAAATCGAACTGCGCATCCGCACCGCCGACGGCAGTTGGGGCTGGATCATTGAGCGCATCATGCCGCGCATCGAGGGCGAGGCCTGTGTCGGCTTGGTGGCGGCGGCGGGCGACGTCACCATGATCAAGCGGTCGGAGGAAGTGCTGGCCGAATCGAACCGCCGGCTGGAGCTCGAAGTAGCTCAGCGCACCCATCAGCTGGAACTGCTGACGCTCACCGATCCGCTGACCGGCGTCGGCAACCGCCGTGTCGCCTTCGACCGTCTGGCCAGCCTTGCCGAGGAAAGCCGGGGCTCGGGGCGGCCCTTGTCGCTGCTCTATATCGACATCGACCATTTCAAACGCGTCAACGATACGCTCGGCCACGCCGCCGGCGATCAGGTGCTGATCGGCGTCACCCACGTCATGACGGCGACGCTCAAGGCCGACCACCTGCTCTGCCGCGTCGGCGGCGAGGAGTTCGTCGCCATTCTCGCCGATTGCGATCTGCCTGAAGCGCAGCGCATCGCCGAGCGCCTGCGTGTCGCCGTTTCCTGGTTCAAGTCCGAAGCTGTACCGCGCCCGGTGACCATTAGCGTCGGTCTCGCCACGCTGGAGGCTGGCGAGCGCGATGAAGACCTGATCAAGCGGGCCGACGACGCTTTGCTCGAGGCCAAGCGCAACGGGCGCAACCGCGTCTGCACCTGGTCGGCGGCCATCGTCCAGTCGGCCTGACGTCCTTCAGTCGCCGTAGATGTCGTCCGAAGTCGCCGCGACGTCCAGCGCCACCTTCATGATCTCCGGGCTGTCGCGGTCCACCTTGGCCGAAAAGCCGAGGGCGTGGCAAAGGGCCAGCATCGAGTTGTTCTCGCGCAGCACCTCGCCGTGGATGTGGCGGAAGCCCTCGCTGCGGGCATAGCGGATGATCTGCCGCATCAACACCCAGCCGAGCCCCTGGCCCTTGAGGTCCGAGCGTACCGACACGGCATATTCGCCCGAGATGTGCTCGGCGTCGCCGTGCAGTCGCACGCCGCCCAGCATCTCGCCGCTGTCGGGGTCGAGGGCGATGAAGGCCATGGCGCGGGCGTAGTCGATCTGGGTGAGGCGAAGGATGAAGCTGTGGCCGAGCTCGCGCACCTTGGCGAAGAAGCGCAGCCGCATGTCCTCCTCGGTCATCTTTTCGAAGAAGGCGAGATAGCGGTCCTCGTCCTCCGGCCGCACCGGGCGCAGGAACACCCGCCGGCCGCTCGGCAGCATGGCGTGGCTTTCCCATTCGGTCGGATACGGCCGGATGGCCAGCCGCGGGTGGCCGACGCGCGGGGCGAGGTTGGGCAGGCCAAGGCTGGTGTCGGCCTTGACGGTGATGCGGGCGTCGACGACGATCAGCCGGGCGTGGTCGGCGATCAGCGGGTTGAGGTCGATCTCGCGGATGCGTGGCTCCTCGGCCACCAATTGCGCCACCTTGACCAGCATCAGAGCCAGCCGATCCTTGTCCACCGGCTTGCGATCGCGGTAGCCGGCCAGCTGGCGGCTGACGCGCGTCCGTTCGATGAGGTCGCGGGCGAGGTTGATGTCGAGCGGCGGCAGACCCAGCGCCTTGTCGTCGATGACCTCGACGGCGGTGCCGCCGCGACCGAACACGATCACCGGTCCAAACACCGGATCGTCGGCGACGCCGGCGATCAGCTCCACCGCCTTGGGGGCGACGATCATCGGGTGCAGCGTTACGCCGTCGATGCGGGCATCGGGACGGGCGGCGCGCGCCTGGTCGAGTATGCGGCGCGTGGCGCTTTCCACCGCATCGGGCGTCGCCAGTTCCAGCTCGACGCCACCGATATCGGACTTGTGGACGATGTCGGGCGAGGCGATCTTGGCCACCAGCGAGCGGTAGTCGGCGAACAGCCGCGCTGCCGTGCGGCGGGCGTCCTCGACGGTCGGGCACATGATGGCCGGGGCGATGTTGATCTCGTAGGCCGACAGCACCTGGTTGACTTCGCTTGCCGTCAGCCAGTCGCGACCGTCGGCGATGGCTGCGTCGACAGCGCGGCGGGCCGCTGCCCGGTCGGGCGAGAAGCCGGCCAGCACGTCGGCCGGCGTTGCCGACAGCGCCGTCTGCGCCTCGGCATGATGGACGAGCTGCATCAGTCCCTCGACGGCGGCGTTCGGCGTGTCGAGCACCGGCATGCGGGCCTTGGCGAAGATGTCTTCCGCGCCGTCGTCGGCGCCGAGCCAGGCGGCGATGATCGGCTTGACACCAAAATGGCTGCGCTTGTACTCGGCGATGGTCTCGACCACCGCCTGGGCGGCGGCGTGCGAGGGGGCCAGCGCCGTCGGGCAATTCATGACGATGATGGCATCGACCGACTTGTCGTTGAGCACGACGCGGAGGGCGGCGGCGTAGCGCTCGGCCGGGGCGTTGCCGGCGATGTCGACCGGATTGGCGTGCGACCAGTTGGGCGGCAGCAGCTTGTCGAGTTCGTCGAGCGTTTCAGGTTCGAGGGTGGCGAGAGCGCCGCCTAGATCGGCGATGCGGTCGGCGGCGAGCACGCCGACGCCGCCGCCATTGGTGATGACGGCGATGCGGCGGCCGTTGATGCGCGGCACCAGGCTCAGCGTCTCGGCGGCGGCGAACATCTCGCCGAGATCGGCAACGCGCAGCAGGCCGGCTCGGCGGAAGGCGGTATCGTAGACGCCATCGATGCCGGCCAGCGCGCCGGTGTGGGAGGCGGCGGCGCGGGCACTGAGCGGGTGGCGGCCGGCCTTGATCAGCACCACCGGCTTGGAACGGGCGGCGGCGCGGGCCGCCGACATGAAGGCGCGGGCGTCGCGGATCGCCTCGACGTAGATGAGGATGGCCCGCGTCGTGTGGTCGAGGGCGAAGTGGTCGAGCGTCTCGGCAAAGCCGATATCGCCGGCATCGCCAAGCGAAACCAGACCGGAAAAGCCGATCTTGTGCTTTTCGCCCCAGTCGAGCGCCACCATGGTCAGCGTGCCCGATTGCGAAATGAAGGCGAGGTCGCCCTTGCGGCCGAGGCGCGGGCCGAAGGTGGCGTTGAACTTCAGGGCGGGAATCTGGATGCCGGCGCTGTTCGGACCGATGACGTGAATGCCGTGGCGGCGGGCCGCCTCGCCCATGGCCGCGAAGATGCTGCCCGGTCCCTGGCCGAGGCCGGTGGTGATCACCAGCGCATGGCGCACACCCTTGGCGCCGAGCGCTTCCATCACCTCGACGACGGCGGTCGGCGGCACGGCGATGATCGCCAGTTCCGGCGTCAGCGGCAGCGCCGCCACCGACGTGTGCACGGTAAGGCCATCAATGTCGCCGCCGGCCGGATTGACCAGGTGAAGGCGCTCGCGCCCGTAGTCCATGAGGTTATGGGCCAGGATGGCACCGACCGACCCGGGGCGGGTCGAGGCGCCAACCAAGGCGATCGTTGCCGGCTTGAAGAACGGCTCGATGGTCTCGAGGCTCATGTCGTCTCCGTCGAACGTGTGGCGTTGGCGGGGAGGCTGATCGCCACCGTGACGGGCATCCTAGCAGATCCCGAGACCGGCCCGCTGCCCCGTTTGGGGCGGCGGGGCTTGCTCTTTCGGCTGAGGTCGGGCCACCACCGCGCCGGTGCGGCGACCCGCGCCGGTCAATGCATCATCAGCGTCGGCACGGTCATGCGCGACAGCATCTCGCGCGTCACGCCGCCGACCACGAATTCGCGGAAGCGGTTGTGGCCGTAGCCGCCCATGATGACGAGATCGGCATCGATCTTGGCGGCGTGGGCGAGCAGGCGCGTGCAGACGTCGGTGTTGTCGCGCGTCACGGTGCTCACCGTCACCGAATGCTTGTGGCGGGCGAGATAGGCCGCCACATCGGCGCCCGGTTCCCCCTCCCACTTCTTCGAGCCGGCGACGATGGCGATGTCGATGAGGGCCGAGAAGTGGAACACCGGCAGCGCCGCGTGCACGGCGCGGGCCGACGTCGACGAGCCGTCCCAGGCCACCATGACGCGCTCGAAGGAGATCGGCTTCGTCCAGCCGGTGGGGATGATCAGCGTCGGCACGCCCGAATCGAACAGCATGGCCTCAATCAGCGCCGCCCGCATCGGTTCGGGCTGCTCGGGGTCGTCCTGGCCGACGACGATCAGGTCGGACAGCTGGGCCTGACGAACGATGGTCGGCGTGCCGCCCGAATAGATGGTGGTGGCGCGCGCCTCCGCCTCGACGCCGAGTTCGGCCGCCTTGGCGGAGAAGCGGGCGGCGGCGTCCTTGGCATTGTTCTCGGCGGTGGCGATGGCCTCGACGAGGTACTCGGCCGGGATGGGCGAGGCCAGGAAGCCCGGCGTCAGCGGCTCCATCGCCAGGGCGACGCCGGTGACGTGCGCCTGATTGACGGTGGCCAGCTGCAGCGCCGCGTTGGCGGCTACCATGTTGTCATTGTAGCTGTCGATGATGGTGAAGATGTCTCTGATCGTCATGGCGGCGCTCCATTTTTCCGGCCTCGCGTGGCGTGGGCCTTCGGTCTCGCCTCACCGGGCCCGTGTCGAGACAGCGGGTCCAGCTTAGGTGACAATCTTCAGATAGGCATTCGCTTCGATCAATTCATCACTTTGCCAATTCAGTCTTTTTTCTTATCCGGAAGGCATGCAGCAGCGGTTCGGTATAGCCGTTCGGCTGCTTGTCGCCCTCGAAGACCAAGGCCAGCGCCGCCTGGAAAGCCAGCGACGATTCGAAATCGGGCGCCATCGGCCGGTAGGCGGGATCGCCGGCGTTCTGGCGGTCGACAACCGCCGCCATGCGCTTCATCGTTTCGGTGATCTGCTCGGCCGTCACCACCCCGTGCTTCAGCCAGTTGGCCATGTGCTGGCTGGAAATGCGCAAGGTGGCGCGGTCTTCCATCAGGCCGACGTCGTGGATATCGGGCACCTTGGAGCAGCCGACGCCCTGATCGATCCAGCGCACGACGTAGCCGAGCAGCCCCTGGGCGTTGTTGTCGATCTCCGCCTGCACCTCCGACCGGTTCCACGGCTTGTCGGGCGAGATGGGCACGGCCAGGAGGTCGTCGAGGCTGGCGCGTGGCCGTCCCCGCAGCACGCGCTGGCGGCCGGTGACGTCGATCTCGAGATAGTGCAGGGCGTGCAGACTGGCCGCCGTCGGCGACGGCACCCAGGCCGTGGAAGCACCGGCGCGCGGATGCCCGACTTTTTCGGTCAGCATCGCCGCCATGCGGTCAGGCGCCGCCCACATGCCCTTGCCGATCTGGGCCCGGCCGGGCAGGCCGGCGAGCAGGCCGACGTCGACGTTGCCGTTCTCGTAGGCGGTGATCCAGCGCGAGCCCTTCATGTCGCCCTTGCGGATCATCGGCCCGGCGTGCATCGACGTGTGGATCTCGTCGCCCGTGCGGTCGAGGAAGCCCGTGTTGATGAAGAACACCCGGCCGCGCGCCGCCCGGACGCATTCCAGCAGGTTGACCGAGGTGCGCCGCTCCTCGTCCATGATGCCCATCTTGATGGTGTGGCGGGCAAGGCCGAAGGCGTCCTCGACGGCGTCGAACAGCCGGTTGGCGAAGGCCACTTCCTCCGGACCGTGCATCTTCGGCTTGACGATGTAGATGGCGCCGGCGCGGCTGTTGACGTGGCGGCCGGCCGGGCCGGCATCGTGCAGGGCGATGGCGGTGGTGATGAGCGCGTCCATGATGCCTTCGGGCACCTTGGCGCCCCGGCCATCGAGGATGGCATCGCTGGTCATCAGGTGACCGACGTTGCGCACCAGCATCAGCGACAGGCCCTTGAGCGTCAGCGGACGGCCGTCCGGCTTGAGGTAGTGGCGATCGCCGTTGAGGCGGCGGCTGATCGTCTCGCCGCCCTTGGCGAAGCTGGCCTCAAGGGAGCCGTTCATCAGGCCGAGCCAGTTGCGATAGGCCACCACCTTGTCGTCGGCGTCGACGGCGGCGATGGAATCCTCAAGGTCCATGATGGTGGAAAGGGCGCTCTCGATGACGATGTCGGCGATGCCGGCCGGATCATCGGCGCCGATGGCATGGGCGCGATCGATGCGCAGCTCGAGATGCAGGCCGTGGCGGACGAGCACGATGGCGTGCGGCGCCTCGGCCGGGCCGACATAGCCGGCGAAGGCGTAGGGATCGACGAGGCCGGTTTCCGAGCCGTCCTTGAGACGGATGGCCAGCCGGTCGCCGTCGACGGAGTAGCGGACGACGTCGGCATGACTGCCCATGGTCAGCGTCGCGGCGACATCGAGCGCCGCCTTGGCGCGGGCAACGACGGCGGCGCCGCGTGTCCGGTCGTAGCCGCTGCCGATCGGCCCGTCGATGGCGTCGGTGCCATAGAGCGCGTCGTAAAGGCTGCCCCAGCGGGCGTTGGCGGCGTTGAGGGCGTAGCGGGCGTTCATCACCGGCACCACCAGCTGCGGCCCGGCCAGCGTGGCGATCTCGGGATCGGTACCGGTGGTCTCGACGGTGAACGGCTTGCCTTCGGGCACGATGTAGCCGATGTCGGCCAGCATGGCCCGGTAGGCGGCCGGGTCGTGGGCCTTGCCGGCTCGTTCGCGGTGCCAGGCGTCGATCTTGGCCTGCATCAGGTCGCGGCGCACCAAGAGCGCGTGATTGAGCGGGGCGAAATGGCCGATGACCGCCGCCGCCGCCGACCAGAAGCGATCGGCGTCGATACCGGTTCCCGGCAGCACTTCCGAGGTGATGAACTGGTCGAGAACTGCAGCCACCGACAGCCCATGGCGCTGAACGCGCTCCGTCATTTCCTGTCTCCCCTAAGCGGCGCAGCGCGCCCGTTCGATCGGTTGCGAGGAAAACCGCCCCGCTGCCGCATGTCTAGATAGTTTTACGGAATTTTCCCTCGACATTGGTCGCGGGTGACGCCAGCGGCCGGGCCCGGAGGTCATCCGAACCCGGCCGCCGCCGTCTGCTCAGGGGCTCGATGGATCAGAACTGGTGCGTTTCCGTCGAGTCCTTCATGGCGGTGGTCGAGGACATGCCGGCACTCACCGTCGTCGACACGGCGTCGAAGTAGCTGGTGCCGACCTCGCGCTGGTGGCGCGTGGCGGTGAAGCCGCGGGCCTCGGCGGCGAACTCGGCCTGCTGCAGTTCCGAGTAGGCGGCCATGCCGTCGGCCTTGTAGCGGCTGGCCAGGTCGAACGTCGTGTAGCTGAGGTTGTGGAAACCGGCCAGCGTGATGAACTGGTACTTGTAGCCCATGGCAGCGATTTCGCGCTGGAACATCTTCATCGCCGCCTTGTCCATGTGCTTGGCCCAGTTGAACGACGGCGAGCAGTTGTAGGCCAGCATCTGGTCGGGATGGACCTTGCGCACGCCCTCGGCGAAGCGGCGAGCCTCGGCAAGATCGGGCTTGGAGGTCTCGCACCAGATGAGGTCGGCGTAGGGCGCATAGGCGATGCCGCGGGCGATGGCCGCCTCGATGCCGCCGTTGAGCCGGTAGAAGCCTTCCTCGGTACGCTCGCCGGTGACGAACGGCGCGTCATATTCATCGACGTCGGAGGTGATGAGCCGCGCCGCCTCGGCGTCGGTGCGGGCCATGATCAGCGTCGGCACGCCCATGACGTCGGCGGCGAGGCGGGCAGCGTTGAGCGTCCGGACGAAGGTGCGGGTCGGCACCAGCACCTTGCCGCCGAGATGGCCGCACTTCTTCTCGCTCGCCAGCTGGTCTTCGAAGTGCACGGCGGCGGCGCCGGCCTCGATCATCGCCTTCATCAGTTCGAAGGCGTTGAGCGGGCCGCCGAAGCCGGCCTCGGCGTCGGCGATGATCGGCACGAAGTAGTCGGTGGTCTCCTCGCTCTTGCCGTCGAAGCGCTCCATGGTCTGGATCTGGTCGGCACGCTGCAGGGCGCGATTGATGCGGCGGATGACCGCCGGCACGCTGTCGACCGGGTAGAGGCTCTGGTCGGGATACATGTTGCCCGACGAGTTGGCGTCGGCGGCGACCTGCCAGCCGGACAGGTAGATGGCCTTGAGGCCGGCCTTGACCTGCTGAACGGCCTGATTGCCGGTGAAGGTGCCGAGGGTGGGAACGAAGTCCTCGGTGTGCAGCAGTTCCCACAGGCGCCGGGCGCCGTTCTCGGCCAGGGTATGGCGAACGGTGAGCGAGCCGGACAGGCGCAGCACGTCGTCATGGCTGTAGTCGCGGCGAATGTTCGTCCAGCGGTCGGGCGCCCACTCGGGCGCCGGGAAATCCGTCGGGTTGGTTTCGGTCCTGTTCAGCATGTGATCCTCCTCTTTGAACTCATAGGGAACCAGGCACTTGGCGAAGCACTTGGCGTTGCCTTCGATCGAGGCCCATTCCACCAGAGCGGACAGGGCATCCCGTCGTGACATCTCCCGTCTCCGTCGCTGTGGTCATGCACCGGCGCTCCGTCCTCGCCGGGCACGTTGGTGGTTCAGCTGGCCCGGCGCTGGAAAGTGGCGGCAATCATCCGTTCGCCACCGAACAGCGGCGCCGCGCTGGCCCCTTCGACGACGGTGAAGCGGTGGCTGCCGATGCGGTGAACGATCGAGTAGTTGGCTTCCGACAGGCCTTCCGCCTTGAACTGCCGGTTGATGTCGGCCATGTCGCGGCCGATGATGGTGATGAAGTCGCTGCGTTCGATGTGATGCTGCTCGTTCATGGTTCCGTCCTCCATGTCTATGTAAAGAGTATTGACAATGAGAGTAACAAAACGCAAGGAAAACACGTAGAGGCGCTTGTAAACTTGTAAAGTTATGTAAAAGTCGCTTTGACATCTGTTAAGGGGAGCAAATCCGTGGCCGTGAACGAACCGCAGATCGGCAGTCGGATCAAAAGGCTGCGCCGGCAGCGCAATATTTCCCAGACCGATCTGGCCATGGCACTCGGCATCTCGCCGAGCTACCTCAACCTCATCGAACACAATCGTCGGCGCCTGACCGTCGGCCTGCTGCTGCGTGCCTCGAGCTTCTTCGGCGTCGAGACCAGCGAACTGGCCGAGGCCGACGGCTCACGCATCGCCGGCGATCTCATGGAAGTGTTCGGCGACGATCTGTTTGCCGAGGCCAGCCTGACCAATCAGGACATCCGCGATTTCGCCGGCTCCAACCCGGCCATCGCCCGCGCTGTCGTGCACCTGTTCGACGCCTACCGTGCCCTGCGCCAGGGCGGCGCCAGTCGTGGCCCGGAGGCGAGCCTCGACACGGCCATCGACGCCGTGTCCGATTTCCTGCAGGAACACGGCAACTACTTCCCCACCATCGAGGCCGAGGCCGAGCGCATCCGCGCCGCGCTCGACGGCGCCGCCGACGGGCTGGAAACCGGGCTCAAGGCCTATCTGTTCAACGCCTTCGGCGTTCGCTGGCGCACGGTGACGCTGCCCGGCGACCTGACGCAGCGCGTCGACCTCGACCGCCAGGAATTCCTGACCAGCGACGTGCAGCCGACGGAATCGACGACCTTCGCCGCCGCCCGCCATCTCGGCACGCTGGCCATTCCTCACGTCATCGCCGCGCTGATCGAGGACAGCGCCCTGACGGCCGACGCCGCGCCGATCGCCAGCGATGCCCTGTCGGCCTACTTCGCCGGCGCGCTGCTCATGCCCTACGAGGCCTTCTTCCGCGCCTGCCGCGAAACGCGTTACGACATCGAGCGCATCGCCCGCCGCTTCAAGGCCTCCTTCGAGCAGGTCTGCCACCGCATGACGACGCTGCAACGCCCCGGCCTGTCCGGCATTCCGCTGCATCTCGTCCGCACCGACATTGCCGGCAACATCTCCAAGCGCTTCTCGCTGTCGGGCATCCACATTCCGCGCCACGCCGGCGCCTGTCCGCGCTGGAACATCTACGGCGCCTTCCTGCATCCTGACCGACTGAGCGTGCAGGTGAGCCAGATGCCCGACGGCAGCCGTTATTTCTGCATCGCCAAGTCGATCACCAAGGCTGGCCACCGTCACAACGCCCCGCGCCGTCACCTGTCGATCGGCATCGGTTGCCACATCTCCTGCGCCAGCGAGATGGTGTATGCAGATGGCATCAATCTTGGCAACCCAGAGTTGGTTGTGCCGATCGGTGTCGGCTGCCAGCTCTGTCCGCGCCCGGACTGCGGCCAGCGGGCCTGCCCGCCCAGCCGCCGACTGGAGATCGACGGCGAGCCGTGAGATCGGCAACTGCGTATTATGCAACTTTTGGGTGTATTTCGCCCGGGTAGACGTGAACCAAATCGAAAGGTCCGCAATCTACCTTGGTCACGGCACATCCGTGACCGCTGAGGGAAGACAACCCAGTGCAGGCATCCGTCATTCTTCTATTGGCGATTCTGGCGAGCAACGTGGTGACGGTCTGGCGTGCGACACGCCTGCCGGCTTTCCCCGGCCGCATGGAATACTACCTGATGACGATGTCGGGCAGCTGGTGGGCAGCGACCGCCGTCTTCGATGCCAACGCCACGGAAGTCGGGGTCAAGCTGTTCTTCTCGGAACTGGCCTGGTACGGCATCGTCACCACGCCGCTGTTCTGGATGCTGTTCATCCGTTCCTACACGCGCGGCAGCGACTCGCCCCAGACCTCGCTCAACATCACCCTGGCGGTGGCCGCCGGACTGGCGGCGCTGATGATCGCGCTGACCAACCAGTTCCACCACATGATCTACACCTCGGTCATCCCCGACCCGACGCCCAACTACCCCAATCAGGTGATCTTCAACCACGGTCGCGTCTATTTCGCCATCGCCGCCTGCGTCTACGCCCTGATGCTGGCGACGCTGGTTTACACGCTGCGCGCCGCCATCGTCGCGCCGCCGGTGCACCGCATGCAGTTCCTGCTGCTGCTCCTGACCGCGGTCGTGCCCTGGGCGGCCAACGTCGCCTATAACTTCGGCGGGTTGCGCGTGCTCGGCTACGATCCGACGCCGCTGGCCTTCTGGATCCTGCCCATCACCTACAATTACACCATCTCGCGCCGCAAGCTGTTCACTGTGGCGCCGATCGCCCTGAATTCGGTCTATCGCGCCCATCCCGATGCCGTGCTGGTGGTGGCGCCCGATGGCTTGGTGCTGATGGCCAATCCGGCCGGCGAGCGGCTGTTCCCCGACGAAGCGCCGCTGGTCGGCAAGCCGTTCGCCCTGCTGGCGGCGCGCTGCCGCAAGGACGAAACCGTCTCCATCGACGAGGGCGACGGCGAAATTCTGCGGCTCGGCAACAAGTGGTACGAATATCGTCGCGTCCCGGTGATCGACGGCAACGTCGAGCGGGCCTGCGCCTATCTGTTGCGCGAGGTGACCGCCTTCGTCGAGACGCAGAACAAACTGCGCGTCGCCGCCAAGCTGATGGAAGAGCGCCTCGACGCCAATCTGCGCCTGCACGAGCAGCTGCGCGAAATGGCCGTCCGCGACAGCCTGACCGGGCTGCACAACCGGCGCATCCTCGAGGACATCGGCGACCGGCTGATCGCCAACGCCGACGCCACCGGCAAGCCGCTCGCCGCCGTCTCCCTCGACCTCGACCACTTCAAGGTGCTCAACGACACCTACGGCCACAAGGCCGGCGACGACGCGCTGGTGATGATCTCTGACATCCTCATCCGCTCGCTGCGGCCCAACGAAGTGGCGATCCGCATGGGCGGCGAGGAGTTCCTGGTGCTGATGCCTGACATCGACACTGAAACCGCCGCCTCGCGGGTCGAAGCTTGGCGGGCCGTGCTGACCACGCTGCCGGTGGCCACCGCGCGCGGTCCGGTATACCTGACGTTCTCGGCCGGCGTCGGCGCCTATCCCGATCACGCCAACGACTTCGCCACGCTGCTGCAGAAGGTCGACAAGGCCGTCTATGCCGCCAAGAACTCCGGCCGCGACTGCATCCGGCTGTGCCGCCGGTCACCGCGCCGCGTCGCCTGAACGGCGGTCGCTCAGAACAGACTGCCCTGATCGGGACCGTCCTTGCCCCTCGCTCCCTTGCGTCCGCTCCGCGCCGGTCCGCCCGCCTCGTGACCGGCGACGACCTTGACGTGGCCGTCGCGGAACTCGATATCCAGCCGGTCGCCGTCGGCGATGGCCGTCGTCTCAAACACCGGCGTCCCCTCGGCGTTGCGGATCAGGGCATAGCCGCGGCGGAGCGTTGCCTTGTGGCTCACCGCCTCGAGAATGCCGTTGAGCCGTTCGAGGCCGGCTGTGCGCCGGCCAAGCGCTTCGCCCATGGCGCGATCGGCCCGCCGCCGCAGCCCGGCGACGCGTTCGGCCAGCAGCGCCTGACCGGCCAGCAGGCTGCGCGGCGTCAGTCGGGCGGCGAGACGCTCGAAGCGGCGCAGGTGGGCGGAGGTGTTGGCGGTGAGCGCCTGACCGAGGGCATTGGCCACGGCGTCGAAGCGCTGGCGCGGCAGGGCCAGCATGTCGCCTGGGCGTGGCAGGGCGCGCGCAGCGGATACGAGGCGGGTCCGCCGGAGATCAAGGGCCCGGGCAGCCCCACCGTTGAGCCGGCGGCCGAGGTCGTCGACGCGGTCGAGCAGTTCGCGTCGCACCGGTACGGCCATTTCCGCCGCTCCGGTCGGGGTCGGCGCCCGCACGTCGGCGGCGTAATCGATCAGCGTCCAGTCGGTCTCGTGGCCGACAGCTGAAATGAGCGGAATGTCCGATGCGGCGGCGGCGCGCACCACCACCTCGTCGTTGAAGCCCCAGAGGTCTTCGAGGCTGCCGCCGCCGCGCGCCACAATGATCAGATCCGGGCGGGGAATGGGACCGTCGGCGGCTAGCGCGTTGAAGCCGGCGATGCCGGCCGCCACTTCGGCGCCGCAGCTATCGCCCTGCACCCGCACCGGCCAGACCAGCACGTGCACCGGAAAGCGGTCGGCCAGGCGGTGCAGGATGTCGCGGATGACGGCGCCGGTCGGCGAGGTGACGACGCCGATGACGCGCGGCAGATAGGGCAGGAGCTGCTTGCGACTGGCTTCGAACAGCCCCTCGGCGGCGAGCTTGCGCTTGCGCTCTTCGAGCAGCGCCATCAGTGCGCCGGCCCCGGCTGGCTCCAGCGCGTCGATGACGATCTGGTACTTGGAGGCGTTGGGGTAGGTGGTGATCTTGCCACTGGCGATCACCTCCATGCCTTCTTCCGGCTTGAAGCGCAGCTTGCCGAACACGCCGCGCCAGACCACCGCCTCGATGCGGGCGTTCTCGTCCTTCAGCGAAAAGTAGGCGTGACCGGACGAGTGCGGACCGCGATAGCCGGAGATCTCGCCGCGCACCCGCACGAACCCGAACTGGTCTTCCACCGTCCGCTTGAGAGCGAAGGCGATATCGGACACCGAATAGTCGGGCGCATTCGACGGCGTGTCGGTCACGTTGGCTTCACTCTTCACGAAGGCGACTCAGACGATGGAGCGGCGGCCATCATCGCCGCCGCCGTCGGCGCGGTCAATTTCACAGGCAGCCGAGATCGCCGGTCGGAGTCATCTCGCAGGCGGTGAACAGCGTTTCGAAATCGCTGCCGTATTTGTCCACCAGCACCTGCGCCTCGGTCTTGCCGCGCTCGACGATGATGTCGAGCGGCGTGAGGTAGACCGTTTCGTCATTGCCGCAACAATTGACGTAGCCGCGCCGCCGCAGGCCCTCGCGGGCGATGGCCACCGCTTCGCGGGCTACTTCGCGCACCGGCCGTCCGGCAATGACGGCGTCGAGCCCCTGCGCCGGTACGGCATCGCGCAGCGCCTGCATGTCGGCCGTGCTCCAGTCGCCGATGAGGTCCGAGGCGGCGTCGAGGGCCGCCTCATCGTAGAGCAGGCCGACCCAGAAGGCCGGCAGGGCCAGAATGTGGGCTTCCGAGCCGGAATCGGCACCGCGCATTTCGAGGTAGCGCTTGAGCCGCACTTCCGGGAACAGCGTGCCGAGATGATTGTCCCAGTCGCCGATGGTCGGTACGACGCCGGGCAGGTCAGCACGCAGCGCCCCGGCCATGAACTGGCGGAAGGTGACGTGGGTGGCATCGTGATAGGTGTCGCCGCGCTTGACGAAGTACATCGGCACGTCGAGCGCCCAGTCGACGTAGGCCTCGAAGCCGTAACCGGGGGCGAAGACGAAAGGCACCATGCCGGCGCGGGCATTGTCGGTGTCGCGCCAGATCTCCGAGCGCTCCGACTGGCGACCGGTGATGCGGCCGTCGAGATAGGGCGAGTTGGCAAACAGGGCGGTGGCGATCGGCTGCAGGGCGATCGAGGCGCGCATCTTGCGGACCATGTCGGCTTCGCTGGCGAAGTCGAGATTGACCTGAACGGTGGCGGTACGGAACATCATGTCGAGGCCGCGCGTGCCGACCTTCGGCATGTAGTTGGCCATGATGGCGTAGCGCGATTTCGGCATCACCGGCGTCTCGGCCAGCGACCACAGCGGACTGGCGCCGAGGCCGAGGAAGCCGAAGCCGAGCGGTTCGGCCAGCTCGCGGACCTGGGCCATGTGGGCGTGCAGTTCGGCCGCCGTCTGGTGCAGGTGCACCAGCGGGGCACCGGACAGCTCGAACTGGCCACCTGGTTCCAGGCTGATGGCGCCACCGTGCGTCGGATCGACAAGGCCGATGATGGCACCGCGATCGCGGATCGGCTCCCAGCCGAGCAGGCCTTCCATGCCTTCGAGCAACTGGCGGATGCCGCGCGCCCCCTCGTAGGGCACCGGCACGTGCGTCGTCTTGCGGAAGCCGATCTTCTCGTGCTCGGTGCCGATGCGCCAGCGCGCCTTCGGCTTGCAGCCGTCGGAGAGGCGGGCGGCAAGGTCGGCGATCGAAGCGATCGGCCGGTTGTCGGAAGTGTCGCGCGCCATGGAACTCTCCTCGGTCTCGTTCGTCGGCCTGGCAAGTCGCCAACCTGACCCCGAAGGGGGCATTTATAGGCGGCGACAGGGCGTCTGAAAACCGCCTTTCAGAAAAGCGGTTTCAAAACAGAATTCTAATGCTGTCCGGTTCGTCGGCGATGGGCCGAGCTGTTTTTCCAGAATGCAACCGTCCCAGCAAGCGGGCGGCTGGGCCGACGACAACACATTGTCGTGTCAGTGCGCAACAGCACGACGACAGCCCCTTCACCAGTCGCCAAGGCAGGCCTGGACGACGGCGAGCGCTGCCACCGCCGCCGTGTCGGCGCGGAGGATGCGCGGGCCGAGCGGGATCGCCGTCACGAAGTCGAGCCGGCGCAGCCGTTGCCGCTCGGCAACCGAAAAGCCGCCTTCCGGACCGATCAGCACCGCCAGCGGCCCGCGCGCCAGGGCGCCGAGCGCCGGCAGCGGATTGGTGCTGTCTTCGCCCTCATCGCAGAAGATCAGCCGGCGGCCGGGCTCGTCGCGGTCAAAGCGGTCGAGGACGTCGTCGAGCCGCTCCTCGGCTTCGACGGCCGGCACATGCAGAACGCCGCACTGTTCGGCGGCCTCGATGGCGTTGGCGCGCATGCGTTCGAGATTGATGCGCGACACCTGCGTGTGCTGGGTCAGCACCGGCTTGAGCCGGCCGACGCCCATTTCCACCGCCTTCTGCACCATGTAGTCGAGGCGGGCGTGCTTGAGCGGGGCGAAGAGATAGAGCAGATCGGGCGCCGCCGGCTGCGGCCGGCTCGGACGGAGTTCGACGAGGCTCGCTGACTTGCGCGAGGCGGCGGCGAGCTGGCCGCGCCATTCGCCGTTCCGGCCATCGAACACCAGCACGTCGGCGCCTTCGCCGAGGCGCAGCACGTTGAGGAGATAGTTGGTCTGCTCACGGTCGAAGCCGACCGGCGTGCCGTCGAGCGGACCGGTGACGAACAGGCGGGGCGTGCGGAAGTCGGAATGGGCCATGACGGGCTGATAGCATGTCCGGCGGTGGCAAAAAAAGAGGCGACATCTTGCGATGTCGCCAGGTGCAACCGGCAGGGGGCCGGTGAAGGGATGGGGCCGGGGAGGTTCATCCGGCCCCGGAGCGTCGGCCGGGAGCGACCGGCGCCCGAGCTTGGTCAGGCGGCCACGCAGTCGGTCCGGCGCTTCAGCGGCCGCGAATAGCGCGGCACCGGCGGCAACTGGATGGCAGTTTCGAAAGCCACGACCGTCGCCACGAAGTGGTCGCGGGCGGCGCGATCGGCAAATCCGACGACCTTGCCCTTGTAAAGGGTCAGGGCCTCTTCGCTGACCGGACGACCGGTCAGCGGGCAGACGTCATTGACGCAGTCAGCCAGGCTGAGAGATCTCACTCAATCCTCCCCCTGACCGCGGGCGGGAATTCCCGCGCCCAAATGGCATCGCTGCGCTTGGTCACCGTCATGGGCGACGATTGCGCCACCTCTCCCAGATAGCGCGTCGGATCGGACAGCAGCGGCTGTTCGGTGGCGCGCACGAGGTCAGCGCGCGTCAGGCCGATGTCGTCGAGCTCATGATCGGTGAGATCATGCAGATCGCGCGCGAGCCAACGGTTGACCAATACCGACAGCATTCCGTCCAAGGCGCGAGCGAAGCGGTACAGCCAGGACGACTGCAGCGAAGCGGCGGATTTGGTGCTGGAGAAGGCGGCGAAGGTCATGGTCGGCTCCATAGGAGACAGGGGAGGACGCGGAGCGCGTTCGATGTCAGGTTCAGGGGCTAGAGACGAGGGATGATCTGACGCCTTGGGCTTTGGCAGGAAAGCCTTAACCTTGAGTGTCAGTCGGACGAATGTTTTTGATGGAACAGATGCGATCCGTTGATGGGTCGCGTCTGCTCAGTGTCGGGTCTCGGCCTGGACCTCGAGCACCTGCTCGCGCTCGCCGTGGCGCATTTCAGCGCGCTTGGCGGCCAGGGCAAAGCTCGGCTTGCAGGTCGGCGCCATCAGGAGCGCACCCTCGACATCGCCGCGCGTGACGCCGATATCCTTGAGTTCGTGCGCCTCAAGATTAAGCAAGGCCATCGTCTCGCGGCGATCGATTTCGGCGGCGATGATGGCGCCGAGACGAGAAGTGACGCGAGTGAAGGCATGTGCCGCCGAAATAGCCAGGCGCGCAACCATGCCAGTCGACGACGTGTTGTGGTTCAGGATCAGGGACATTGCTTACTCCATCCGGCGAAAACAGCCCCGAAACAGGTCGGCTTTCCGCCTGTGTACGAGGAGATGGGGATGCCACGACGGCAATTCGATAGTGGATTTATCTCATGCTGCCATCGATCAGTCCAACGCATGTTTTTTATCCTTAGCATCACAATGCTTGATATATCGTTGCCATCGTCATATGATCACGCCGAAACGGGCCTGGCCACCCGAAAAGCCGCGCCCGCCGTCTGCCGACAGCCTTGGGGCCTACCATCATGAACGTTCTCGATCTCGACCAATTGCGCACCTTTGTGGCTATCGCCGAGGTCGGTTCCTTCACGTCGGCCGCTGATGTTGTTCACAAAACCCAGTCGGCGGTGTCGATGCAGATGCGCCGCCTCGAAGAGCGTGTCGGCACGCCGATCTTCTCGCGCGATGGGCGCCAGAGCCGTCTCACCGATGATGGCCGCCGTCTGCTCGAGTACGCTCGCCGTCTCATCAGACTTAATGATGAGACGCTGGCGGCTTTCGAGGACCCCGGCGTGGCCGGTTCGGTGCGCCTCGGCATTCCCGACGATTATGCCGACCGGCTGTTGCCGACCGTGCTGGCCGGCTTCTCGCGCATCAACCCGATGATCGAGATCACTGTCGAGTGTCAGCGCAGCCACATGGTGGCGACAATGATCAAGGACGGCCGTCTCGATCTCGGCATCATCAATCACGGCTCCTACGCCGGCGCCCGTGGCGAGGTGATCCGCCGCGAGTCCCTGCATTGGGTCGGCTCGCGCGACCACGCCACCCACGAACTCGATCCCGTGCCGCTGGCGCTGGGGCCGGAGGATTGCTGCTGGCGTTCCGACATCGTGCGGGCGCTCGATCGCGAGGGCCGGCGCTTCCGCGTCGCCTATGTGTCGAGCGCGGCGCTGGCGCTGTCGGGCGCCGTGCTGGCCGGTCTCGCCGTATCGGTGTTGCCGGAAAGCGCCCTCAAGCCCAACATGCGCGTTCTCGGTCTGCGCGAGGGCTTCCCTGATCTCGCCTGCGCCGAAATCGGCCTGTTGCGGGCTGAACACGCCAAGGGGCCGGTGCACGACGTGCTGGCCAAGCACATCGCCACCTCGCTCGGCAACCTGACACCGGCCGAGCAGGTGGACCTCGCCGCCGAGTGAACCGGTGCTGTGATGGCGGTCAGCGCATGACCACGGCGGCGGCCGCGCCGGCCATGGCGACGCCGGCCGTGCGATTGAGCCGGCCAAGCGCCTTGGGGCTGCGGAACATCTGCCGGGCGCCGGCGGCGGCCACGGCATAGCCAAGGCCGACCAGGAAGATCACCACGGCAATGATGGTGACGATCTCGGTATAGGCGAGGGGGCCGATGCTCTCGATCGGCACCAGCGTCGGCAGCAGCGCCATATAGAAGACGATGGTCTTGGGATTGCCGAGCGTCAGCATCAGGCCGGCGAGCGTGGTGCGGCCCGGGTGCTCGGCCGCCGCGGCCGCCATCTCCCGGGCATCGGGACGCGTCGTCCACATCCGCCAGGCGAGATAGACGAGATAGGCGGCGCCGACGTAGCGGACGATGGTGAACACCAGCGAGAACTGCTGCGCCAACGCCGCCAGACCGAAAATGGCCAGCGAACAATAGGTGAGGTCGCCGAGCACGATGCCGATCACCAGCGGCACGGCGCCGCGCACGCCGCCACCGAGCGCCCGGGCCACCACGGCGCTCATGCCCGGTCCGGGCGAGATGGCAGCAAGCGTCAGGGCGGTGGTGAAGACGATCAGCGTCAAGAACGGCATGGCAGGGTCCTGTCGGGCGTTGGTCCGGCTGGCCCGGAACCGCTTTTCGATACGCCGGTGGCACTGTTGGCGCCACCCGGAAACGACCGGCCAGCCCGCCACGGCCCGGCCGGTCGTCGCCATGGGCGGCTACTTGGCGGCTATGCGCCCTTCCAGCTTGGCCTCCACCGTCTTGTGGGCGGCGATGTAATCGATGACTTCAGTGGCCAGCAGCTTGCCGCCCTTGCCGTCGATCAGCACCTTGCCCTTGGCGAGCGAGGTGTAGCCGTCGCCGCCCGACAACATGAAGTCGTTGGTGGCGAGCTTGTAGCTGGCTTCCGGATCGACCGCCTTGCCGTCGATCTCCACCGCGACGAGGCGCTTGCCCGGCGCGGCGGCGGCGTCATAGACGATCTTGGTGCCGGCCGACACCTGCGGGAAGCGGCCGGCGCCGTTCTCCACCTGGCTGACGCCGTTCTCGAGCGCCGCCAACAGGTCGGCGCCCTTGATCTCGATCAGCGAGGTGGTGTTGCCGAACGGCAGCTCCGACAGGATGTCCTTGCGCGTCAGCGTCGCGCCGGCGGCATATTGCTTGTCGGCCCGGATGCCGCCGCCGTTGACGATGGCGATGTCGGCCCCCGTCGCCGCCTTGATGGTATCGGCGATCAGGTTGCCCATGGCCGATTCTTGCTTGCGCACGATGTTGCGGCGCGAATCGAGCGGCCCCTCGGTGGTGCCGATGACGGTGGCGAGGTCGGCGTTGAGCTTGTCCTTGTAGCCGTCGACCACCTTCTGCGTCTCCGGATCGGGCAGCACTTCGGCGGTGTCGATGGTGCGGAAGGTCGGATACCACTTCACCGACCGCTTGCCGTCCTTCTCCTGCACGTCCACCGCGAGGTCGATCAGCGACAGCTTCTGGGCGTCGGTGAAGGTCTCGGCGTAGACGGAGATGCCGTCGTAGGCGAGGATGTAGTCGTGATCGTCGCCGGAGACGAACACGTCGAAGGCGTGGCTGGCGTAGATTTTCTGGTCGTCGACATGGGCGGCGTGGATGACGCCGATCACCAGGTCGGCGCCGGCCTTGCGGGCGTCCTTGGCGGCGGCGATGGCGCTGTCGGCCGAGGGGGCGACCTTCCAGTCGCCGAGCGAGGACGTTTCGCCGGCGCTGTCCTGCGTCACCGGCACCAGCGCCACCTTGAGGCTGCCGTACTGCTTGACGATGGTGCCGCCGACGCCGGCGATCGGCTGGCCGACCGCGTCGGTGAGATTGACGGCGCCCCAGGGATACTTCGCCTCGGCAACGCGCGCCTTGAACACCTCCTGGCCGAAATCGAACTCGTGGTTGCCCGGCACGGCCAGGTCGAACGGCACGATCGACGTCAGGGCGATGGTGTTGGCCCCCTTGTCGAGGCCCGACAGCAGCGACGGCGAGATCAGGTCGCCGTCCAGGAGATAGATGAAGTTGGGGTTGGCCTCGCGTTCGGCCCGCGCCACGGCGTTGAGTCGGGCATAGCCGCCACGATCTCCGACACCATCGAACAGCGGCATGTCGCCGACGCCGAGAATGGTGATCTTGACGGTTTCGGCCTGCGCCGTCGTCGCCATCAGGGCAAGCGCCAGCGCGGCGACTGTCGTTCCAAGGCGCGTTTTGCAGACGAGTTTCATGGCAACCTCCACCTCTCACCTGTTCCAAGAGCGTCGAGACTGGACAATTTCGGTGACGAATCCAAGACGCGATTAAGTGCAGTTGCCGGCATCCACCGCTGATTTGATCACGACAAATCGCCGAAAAGCGTCATTGGCCCATAGGGGAATTCAGTTAGGATGGCGGCAATCGACCATCGGGGGAACGATGTCGCAATCCACTCTGGTGCCTGCCAGCCACGGCCTATGGCCGATGCATCCCTTGCGCTCGCGCATTCTCGGCGAAGTGCATGCCCGGCCGTTCCGCCGCATGGCCGCGCCGCGCGTCGTTCTGCACTACGCCTTCGAGACGCCGCCGGCCGCCGCCGGCGCCGACCGTGCCTTCCTCGATGGCTTTTGTCGCGAGCGGGGCGGCGAGGGGCCGGGGCCGGACCGCAAGGTGCACATGATCGACGTCAACGGCGGCAGTCTGCGCTGGGAACAGTTCTCCGAGTTCACCAGCTACACCTTCGACTGCTGCCCACCCGCCGGGTCGCGGCCTTTCGAGGGCCGGATCGACGATCCCTTCGGCGCCGGCTTTCATCCGCCGGGCGAACTGGTGGTGGCCACCCGCCTCGACCTCGTCAGCCTCGACAGTCTGGCCGGCGGGCTGGCCGGCGCCTTTGCCAGCTTCGAGGACATCTGGGTGTCCGCCTCCTACGTCGTCGACCGCACGGCGCTGATCGTCACCGATTTCCGCGTCGACCGCGACGGCCGCACCCGCATCCTGATCGTCGACCTCGGTCTGCCCGAACGTCAGATCGGCGCCCTGGTGCAACGGCTGATCGAGATCGAGACCTACCGGACGTTTGCCATGCTCGGGCTGCCGGAAGCGCAGGCCATCGCTCCGGCCGTCAACGCCATCGAGCGCGATCTGGTTACCCTCGCCGGCGAGATCCGGGCTTCGAGCGGGCTTGAGCGCAACCGCGACATGCTGGCCCGCCTGTCGGCGCTCACCGCCGATCTCGAGGCGGCGGCGGCGGCCAGCGCCTATCGCTTCGGCGCTTCGCTTGCCTATCACGAGATCGTCGGCTCGCGGCTGCAGGCCATCCGCGAGGAGCCGTTCGAGGGCTATTCCACCTGGGCGGCCTTCCTCAACCGCCGCACGGCACCGGCCATGCGCACGCTCGAGTCGCTGCAGGATCGCCAGCACGACCTGTCGCAGCGCCTCGGCCGGGCGGCCAACCTGCTCAGGACGCGCGTCGACGTCGAGAACGAGCAGCAGGCCCGCGACGTGCTGGAGAGCATGAATCGCCGCGCCCGCGTCCAGCTGCGCTTGCAGCAGACGGTGGAAGGTCTGTCGGTGGCCGCCGTCAGCTATTACATCATCGGCCTTGTCGGCTATCTCGCCAAGGGTGACCATCTCCTCGGCCTCGACATCGATCCGACGGTGATCACGGCGCTGGCCGTGTTGCCGGTGGTGGTGCTGGTCTGGCTGATGGTGCGGGTCATCCGCAACCATCATAGCGGCGAGGACGGTGGCTGATCTGGTCGCCATCAGATTTCGTGCCCAGAATACGGGCAGATTTCGCGGTTGTTTCCAGTCGAATACAAAATCGATGATCGCCGTGGGCCTGTTTGTTATATGGCATGGGCTGTGCAATAGTGCTGCCACGATTTATTTCGAAAATGCCGGCATTCGCAGGTGGCATCGGCGGCCACATCGGAAGCGGCGACCGCGATGAGGGCGTCGCCGTGGAGCCCGCGCCAGCGATGGCACGTGAAGCGTTCAGTCAAGGGCAGCCAAAGGGCGAGTGATGTTCAGGATCGTAGTGATATTCGGATTGTGCTGGATGATTGTCGCCGTGCTTGGGCTGGTCCGGGCATCGGCCGCGACGCCGAGCTTCGATTGCGACGGCGCCAAGACGGAAGTCGAACGGCTGATCTGCACCGACGACGAGCTGGCCGCCCTCGACGTCAAGCTCGCCAAGATGTTCGCGTCCGCGCTGGCCAAGGCGCCGGCCGACGCCGTCACCGCTCTCAAGGCCTCGCAGAAGGCCTGGCGGCAACAGTTGCTGAAGTGCGGCAAGGACGGCAACCCGCACCAGTGCATCCACAACGCCTATAGCTCGCGGCTGAGCGGCTCCTGAAGCCGGATTTCCGGGCTTTGATCAGCTTTTGCACGTAAGTCCGGTGAAGGCCGGCAACATTGTTCTCAGAGCGCGAACAATCAGTCTTCGATTATGCGGCTATGCCGGATCAGGAGTTCTCGGTATCCCTGAGGCCACGCGGCGTCGTCCTCCCCGACGCCCAACCTTACGGAGACCTGAAATGAAGTCTGTTGAACCCTTTGGCCTGCTGATCGCCCGCGTCTTGATGTCGATCCTCTATATCACTTCCGGCTGGGGCAAGATCACCGGTTACGCCGGCACCGCCGCCTACATGGGCGCCATGGGCGTGCCGAGCTGGCTGCTGCCGCTCGTCATCATCACCGAACTCGGCGGCGGCCTGCTGATCCTCGTCGGCTATCAGACCCGCGTCGTCGCCTTCCTGCTTGCCGGCTTTACGCTGATCGCCGGCTACCTGTTCCACTACAAGGGCATGACCGGCCAGGCTGGCCAGGAAATGATGGACCTCATGAACTGGCTCGCCTTCCTGAAGAACATCACCATCGCCGGCGGCTTCTTCGCCCTCGTCGGTGCCGGTGCCGGTTCGATCTCGGTCGACGGCAAGCTCGGCAAGGCCTGAGACAGCGGGCAAGGCGCGCCTTGCCCTTTCTCTCCCGATCGATTACTTGGAAACCCGCGTGGCCCGGCCCCGCGGGTTTCGCGCTTTTCGGCCAATTACGGCCCATTCAAGGCTGAGGTTCATGTCGGACTTTCTCAAGGCGCGCTTGCCGCGCGGTCTCGTCGATCGCACTCCTGCCGAGCTCAAGTCGGCTCACCGGATGCTCGAGACCATCCGACATACTTACGAACTCTACGGCTTCGAGCCGGTAGAGACGCCGCTCATCGAGTACACCGACGCCCTCGGCAAGTTCCTGCCCGATCAGGACCGCCCGAACGAAGGCGTGTTCTCGTTCCAGGACGACGACGAGCAGTGGCTGTCGCTGCGCTACGACCTGACGGCGCCGCTGGCCCGCTACTACGCCGAAAACCACGAAAAACTGCCCAAGCCCTACCGCAGCTACCGCAACGGCTGGGTGTTCCGCAACGAAAAGCCCGGCCCCGGCCGCTTCCGCCAGTTCATGCAGTTCGACGCCGACACCGTCGGTGCGCCGTCGGTGGCCGCCGACGCGGAACTCTGCATGATGATGGCCGACACCATGGAGGCGCTGGGCGTCAAGCGTGGCGACTATGTGGTCAAGGTCAATAACCGCAAGGTGCTTGACGGCGTCATGGAAGTCATCGGTCTGGCCGGCGACGACAAGGCGACGAGCCGGCTCACCGTGCTGCGCGCCATCGACAAGCTCGACAAGATCGGCCCGTCCGGCGTGCGCGATCTGTTGGGCGCCGGCCGCTGGGAGAACCCGGAAGAGAAGTCGGGCGACTACACCAAGGGCGCCGGTCTTTCCGACGCCGCCGCCCAGGTGGTGATCGATTTCGTGGCCAGCGGCGCCCCCGCCGTCGAAGCCACCATTGCCAATCTCAAGGCGCTGGTCGCCGCCAGCCCACGCGGCAGCGAGGGCGTCGACGAACTGAAGCTGATCGCCGAGCTGGTGGCTGCCGCCGGCTACGAGTCCCGCATCCGTATCGATCCCTCCGTCGTGCGTGGTCTCGAATACTACACCGGCCCCGTCTTCGAGGCTGAACTCACCTTCCAGGTGACCGGCGACGACGGCGCGCCCGTGCGTTTCGGCTCGGTCGGCGGCGGTGGTCGCTACGACGGTCTCGTCGGTCGTTTCCTGAAAGACCCGGTGCCGGCCACCGGCTTCTCGATCGGCGTGTCGCGCCTGGCCGCGGCGCTGAAGACGCTGGGCAAGCTCGGCAACGACAAGCCGGCCGGCCCGGTCTGCGTGCTGGTCATGGACAAGGACCCGGCGGCGCTGGCCGACTATCAGGCCATGGTCGCCGAACTGCGTCAGGCCGGGATTGCCGCCGAGATGTACCTCGGGGCCTCCGGCATGAAGGCGCAGATGAAATACGCCGATCGCCGCAACGCCCCCTGCGCCGTCATCGTCGGCTCCAGCGAACGCGAGGCCGGCAAGGTGCAGATCAAGGATCTCGCCCTCGGCAAGGAGCTGTCGGCCGGCATCACCGACAACGCCGAATGGCGCGCCGCCCGACCGGCCCAGAAGGAAGTCAATCGCGCCGATCTCGTCGCCGAAGTGCGCGTGATCGTCGAAGCGGTGAGGAGCGGTTCATGACCGACGCGCTTGCCATTGCCCTCGACAGCTTCAAGGCCCAGGCCTTCGAGGCGGTCGACGTGCCGGTGCTGCTGCCGATGGGTGATTTCGTCCGCATCTCCGGCGAGGAGTTCCGCCGGCGGGTGTTCGTCACTTCGTCCAACAACGGTCACGACTGGTGCCTGCGCCCCGAGTTCACCATTCCCGTGGTGCGCACGGTGCTGGCCGCCCACCCCGAAGGCGGCCGCTTCTGCTACTCCGGCCGCATCTTCCGCAACGGCCGACCGGGCGAGGCCGACGAGGTCTGGCAGGTCGGCGGTGAAATCCTCGGCGATCACGACCCCATTGCCACCGACGCCGCCGTGCTGCGGCAGGCCGTCGACATCACCCGCGCCTGCGGCGTCGAGCGCACGCGCACGGTGGTTGGCGACGTCGCCCTGTTCTCGGCGCTGCTGACCGCGCTCGACGTGCCGCCGGCCTGGCGGTCGCGCCTCACCACGCTGTTCGGCGAGCCGGCCAAGATCGCCGACACGCTTGATCGCATGGAACACCGACGCTTCGGTTTCCCGGGCTTTGCCGCCCACGCCGACATCATCGAGGCCCTGAGCGCCTTCCCGGCCGACAAGGTCGGGCAGCTCTTTGCCGACATCCTGTCGATCGCCGGCGTCCAGACGGTCGGCGGTCGCACCACCGGCGAGATCGCCGAGCGCGTGCTTGAACAGGCGATGCTGGCCTCCTCGAACGGTATTGCCGAGACGACGATTGCCGCCATCCGCCGCTTCATGGCTCTTGACGGCGGCGCCGCCGAGCTGGCCATCGAGGACGGCGTGCGCCAGCTCGAAGACCTGGCGGTCAGCATCGGCGACAAGGCGCCGTTCCGCGCCGCCGTCGATCGCTTCAAGGCCCGTGTGGCCGCCTTCGCCGCCAGCGGTCTCGACCTTACGGCCATGGTCTACGCCGCCGGCTTCGGCCGCCGCCTCGGCTACTACGACGGTTTCGTCTTCGACATCTTCGACGAGCGCGCCGGCGGCGCCGGTCAGCTGGCCGGTGGCGGCCGCTACGACGGTCTCGTCGCCCACTTCAAGGCCAGACCGACCATCAAGGCCGTCGGCTTTGCCGTCTGGACCGAACGTTTCCGGGAGATCGACCGATGAGCGAGCCCCTTGTTGTCGCCGTTCCCTCCAAGGGTCGGCTGCAGGAACAGACGCTGGCCTTCTTCGAGCGCTCCGGCCTGCCCATCCGGCAGGCGCGCGGCGCCCGCGACTACTCCGGCGTCATCGACGGTCTCGCCGGTGTCGAAGTGCAGTTCCGCTCGGCCTCCGAGATCGCCCGCGAGATCGGCGCCGGCAACGTCCATCTGGCGGTGACCGGCATTGATCTGCTGCATGAGACGCTGGGTGGCGACGACGACAGCGCCCCCGCCATCTCCGACGAGGAGGCCCCGGCCCCGGCCCACGTGGTGACGCGCCTTGGCTTCGGCCACGCCGACGTGGTGGTGGCGGTGCCGCAGGCCTGGCTCGATGTGCAGTCGATGGCCGATCTCGCCGACGTCGCCGCCCGCTTCCGCATCAAGCACTACCGGCCGATGCGCGTGGCCACCAAGTACGTGGCGCTGACCCGCCGCTTCCTGACGGCCCACGGCGTCCACGATTATCTCATCGTCGAAAGCCCGGGTGCCACCGAGGGGGCGCCGGCCGCCGGCACCGCCGAGCTCATCGTCGACATCACCTCCACCGGCCGGACGCTGGTCGAGAACAGCCTCAAGATCGTCGATGACGGCGTCATCATGCGTTCGGAAGCGGCGCTCGCCGCTTCGCTCGCCGCCCGCTGGACGCCGGAAGCGCGCACCGCCTGCCGCGCCATGCTGACGCGCATCGCCGCCGACGACCGGGCCCGCTCGGTCAAGCGTCTCGATTGCTCGATCAAGGTGACGGCCGAACTGGTCGGTCGCCTCAAGGCCGATCCGGCGCTGTCGGTGATTGCCATGACCTCGGACGCGCTGAGCCTCATCTGCCCCAAGAAGCGGGCACAGAAGGAAGCCGAACGTCTCATCGCCGATGGCGCCTCGACGGTGACCATCGCCTCGGTGGAGTATGTGTTCGAGGCGCGCAACGCCCTCTACGACAGCCTGGAGGCGCGGCTCGGCTGACAGCCGCTGCTCAACTTATTGACTCTGGAGCGAGTTCTTGTCGACCTGATGAGTCGATCAGGTCAGAAAGCGCTCTGAAGCCCGGAAACAGCAACGGCGGGCGCCTGGGATAGGCGTCCGCCGTTTTCGTCCGATGGCAAGGCCGTCGGTCAGGGCACCATGTAGCCGGCCGCCCGGAACAGGCGGTACCATTCCTCGCGCGACAGCGCCACGCCGGCACCGGCCACCGCTTCCTTGACGCGGGCGAGCTTGGTGGTGCCGAGCACCACCTGGATGTTGGCCGGGTGGCGGGTGATCCAGGCCACGGCGATGGCCGACGGCGTGACGCTGTGGGCGGCGGCGATCTCGTCGAGCGCCACGTTGAGTTCGGCATAGGTCTCGCGATCGCCGACGAACGGACCGCCGAAGAAGCCGCGCTGGAACGGCGACCAGGCCTGCAGCGTCATGCCTTGCTTGCGCGAATAGTCGAGCAGGCCGAGCGTCCGGTCCACCGACTGTTCGAGATCGGCCATGTTGATGGCCACGCCCTGGGCGATCAGCGGCGCGTGGACGATGGACAGCTGCACCTGATTGGCGATGAGCGGCTGGCGGACGGCGGTCTTGAGCAGCTCGATCTGGCCGGCCGAGTGGTTCGACACGCCGAAGTGACGCACCTTGCCGGCGGCGCCGAGCTTGTCGAAGGCCGAGGCGACCTCTTCCGGCTCGACCAGGGCATCGGGGCGATGCAGCAGCAGCACGTCGAGATAGTCGGTCCGGAGCGCCTTGAGCGAGCCATCGACGGCTTCGAGGATGTGGGCTTCGGAGAAGTCGAAGTAGCCCTTGCGGATGCCGGCCTTGCTCTGGATGATGATCTTTTCACGCGCCGCCGGCGTCAGACGCATGGCGGCGCCGAACCGCTGTTCGCAGAGGTGCGTTTCGCCGCCATAGATATCGGCGTGATCGACCATGTTGATGCCCGCCGCCACGGCACCGTCAACCAGGGCCCTGATCTCGTCATCGCTCATCTTGGCGATACGCATCAACCCGAGGATGACACTGGAGGCCTTGAGCCCGCTTCGGGAAATTTCGTAGTGCTTCATCTTCTGTCCTTCGATCCGCTAAAGCGGCCGCCGATCAGGTTGATAGACCTGATCGATAAGCGGCTGCTCACCCCTTAGAATCTGGAGCGATTTCTTGTCGACCTGACGATGCCGCCGGGTCGGAAAGCGCGAGAGCATCCGGGCGCCAGTGGCGCGGGGAGCGACAGGCCCCCGGCGTCGCAGGACCTTGCGCCAATCGCGCCTATGTGTCCAACAGATTGAAAATATGAAACTGATCCACTGTGTGGATGAATGCCTGTTGGAAGTGCCGATGCCGCGCCCGGCGCCGGACCGAGGATGCAAAAAGCCCCGGCGTTGCCGCCGAGGCTGCTGTTGTTCATGGCTGTACCGCAGCCGAGGGCTGCGGGACGTTCAGTCCCGTTCGCCGATGGCCTTCCAGATCAGCGCGCCAACGATGGCGCCGGCAATCGGAGCGACCCAGAACAGCCACAGCTGCTCCACCGCCCAGCCGCCGGCGAACAGCGCCTGACTGGTCGACCGCGCCGGGTTGACCGAGGTGTTGGTGACCGGGATCGAGATGAGGTGGATGAGCGTCAACGCCAGACCGATGGCGATGGGCGCAAAGCCGGTGGGCGCCCGCCCGTGGGTGGCGCCGAGGATGATGATCAGGAAGAAGCCGGTCAGGATGGCTTCGATGACCAGTGCCGACACCATCGAATAGCCGCCAGGCGAGTGCTCGCCGTAGCCATTGGCGGCAAAGCCGCCCACTTCGAAGCCGGCCTTGCCCGAGGCGATGAGATAGAGAGCGGCGGCGGCCAGCACGGCACCGACCAGCTGCGCCAGCACGTACGGTACCAGATGGGCCGCCGGCAAGCGGCCGGCCACGGTCAGGCCGACCGAAACGGCGGGGTTGAAGTGGCCGCCCGAAATGCCGCCGACGGCATAGGCCATGGTCAGCACGGTGAGGCCGAAGGCAAGGGCGACGCCGGCAAACCCGATTCCCAGTTCGGGGAAGGCCGCTGCCAGAATGGCGCTGCCACAGCCGCCAAACACCAGCCAGAACGTGCCGAGGGCTTCGGCGGCCAATTTCTTTTGCATGGAAAAGCTCCGCATGAATCGCAAGTTCAGTTCCCAGGAGAACTACGGATGTTATGCGCGGAGATCGGCGGAACAGGCAAGTACAATCTGAAATGATGAGCGATCAATGCCCTCTCGCCATGCCGGTGGTCTGGTTCAGAAACGGCGAATGGTCAGCGCGGCCGCGTGAAGGCGGCGCGCTCGGCTTCCACGGCGTCGCGCACCCAGCAACCGTCGAGATGATCGTTGACGAGGCCCATCGACTGCATGAAGGCGTAGACGGTGGTTGGTCCGACAAAGCTCCAGCCGCGCTGACGCAACGCCTTGGACAGCGCCGTCGATTCGGTGGTCTTGGCGACAATGGCCCCAGCCGTCAGCGCCTTGCTGGCCGGCGCCGGCTCGAAGCGCCAGATGAAGGCGGCCAGCGACCCCGCCTCGCGCCGCAGGTCCTGCGCCCGGCGGGCATTGTTGATCACCGAGACGATCTTGCCGCGGTGGCGGACGATGCCGGCGTCCTGCACCAGCCGCTCGACATCGGTGTCGGTGAAGGCCGCCACCGTGTCGATGTCGAAGCCGGCGAAGGCGGCGCGGAAGTTGGCGCGCTTTCTCAGGATGGTCAGCCACGACAGGCCCGACTGAAAGCCCTCAAGGCAGAGCTTTTCGAACAGGCGCTGGTCGTCGGCGACCGGCCGCCCCCATTCGGTGTCGTGATAGGCGACATAGAGCGGGTCCTCGCCGGGCCACCAGCAACGGGCCCGGCCTTCGGCGTCGATTGTCAATCCGGCCATGTACCGCTCTCCTGCCTGCCGGTGGATGTCGCTTGGTTCCGCCCCAGCTTGCGGCAGGACTGCTGTCACCGGGCGGCAGCAATGAAAAAGGCGACCGTCGGGCGGTCGCCTTGTGATGTCGGCTGATCGCGCCGCTCAGGCGAACAGCGCGTCGATGTCGTCCTGCGTCGCCTGATCGGCGTTGGGCAAGGCCGGGCCGTTGAGCAGGGCAGCGTCGCCCACCCGACGTAGCGACTCGTCGGATTCGATGGACGCGAAGGCTTCCATGCCGCCCCAGATCTCCATCATGCGGTTGACGCGGTCCTCGATGAACCGCAGCACGTTGACCACCTTGGTGATGCGCTGACCGGTGAGGTCCTGGAAATTGCAGGCCTCGTAGATCTGCAGCACGCGCTCCTGGATGTCGGCGGCCATGGCCTGCTGCTCGCCCTTGAGGTGGGCGCTGAGGTTGTTGGCGTCGTCGTCGATGCCTTCCACCGCCGACAGGATCTGTTCGGTGGCCTGTTCGGTACCGCCAACCACCGCGTCGAGTTCGTCGGTGACGCGGCTCATTTCCTCGCCCTTGAAGCCCGAGACGTGCAGACTGGCGATTTCCTGCTTGGTGCGGGAGATCGCCTCCTGAATCTCTTCCATCTCGAGCTTGAGCTTGTAGGCCTCGGTAAACTGCTTCTGGTAGTCGGCGATGATGTCCTTGCTGATTTCCTGATGCGGCTTGACCAGCTTTTTGATCTCGCCGATCTCGCGCAGGATCTCGTCGGCGCGATCGCTGCCGGTCGGGTCGGGCATGCTGGACGGCGTGGAAGCACCGAGCATTGCTTCAATACGAAATGCCTTGCGTGGCAATGCCATCATCCTCTCCCGAACCCTGAACGCGGACCGGACACGTCCTCGCCGCCTGTTCCTCGTGCCTGACCGAATCCGAGGCTCCCGGGAATCTGCCGCGCCGGGCAGCAGACAAAGTCAGGTCATGTCCTCACGATAAATTCGCCCGGTTAACAACGCGTTGTCCGCCGCAGCGCCGAGGGGCGGCAACGGGGCGCCATCGACGATCGCGACGGCATCCGACCGGTCTCTTGGCGCCGGTTTTCGCTGCAACTCGTTAACCATGATCCGAAGTCGCTAAACTTGTCGGCATGTTCCTACCTTTCGTTCACCAAACGTAGAAGCCCGGACCCTAGGCTCGTCGGGTCGGATCGCCTGCGCTCGCCACCGGGCCTTCGCCCGCGAGTGCGTGTCGGGCGCATCGATTCCCCAGTGCTGTTGCGATGGTTGGCGGACAACGTCCGGCCAATGTCGCGGCGGTCGCCACGGACCAGACGCGGAATGAAAGGTTGGCCGATGTTTTTGAGAACCGCTTCGTCAGTCATTATCGGAATGGCGCTGATCGCGGGCGCTTCCCTGGCGCCGGCCGCCGCCGAGACCACGCGTTACGCGCCGCCGCCGCCGCTGGTGCTGTCGCCCAACCTGACCGAGCCCTGGGTCACCCAGCTGCTGCCGGGCCGCATGCCGATCTACGCCGCGCCGGCGCCGCGCACCCCGCGTCAGTCCGCCCGCCTGCCCGATGTCGACGCGCCCGCCGCCGCTGCGGCCTCGACGGCCAAGGTCGTCACGATCGCCCCACCCAAGGTCGTGTCGCCGGAGTTCCTGCCGCAGGAAGTCGCCTATGACGGCGGCGAGAAGCCGGGCACCATCGTCATCGATACCAACACCAAGTTCCTCTATCTGGTGGAAGACGGTGGTCAGGCCCGCCGCTACGGCGTCGGCGTCGGACGTCCGGGCTTCACCTGGTCGGGCGAACACACCATCACGCGCAAGGCCGAATGGCCCGACTGGCACCCGCCGGTGGAAATGCGTCAGCGCCAGCCGCACCTGCCGGTGATGATGCCCGGCGGTCCCAGGAATCCGCTCGGCGCCCGTGCCATGTACCTCGGCTCGACGCTCTACCGCATCCACGGCACCGCCGAGCCCTGGACCATCGGCCACGCCGTTTCCTCAGGCTGCATCCGCATGCGCAACGAGGATGTCACCGATCTCTACGAGCGTGTCCGCGTCGGCACGCGGGTGATCGTGATGTGAATGGCACATGAGAGGAATTTCTGACTTGAATGGCCGGGCGCGGGTCGACAGACACCGCCTTTCGGCTATTTCATCTTGCCGGGCGATTCGTCCGGCACCGTTTGGCGCGGCGGTTCGAATCTGGCCCACCATCGAATTTTTGACCATGGCTGCCTCTGCCGATGCGGAGAGAGCGGCAGAACTTGGGATTATGTCGTGACCATGACGATTGCCACCGCGAAGAGAACCGCTTTCCTGGCCGTGGCGGTTGGCCTGCTGATGGCCGGCTGCGTTACCAAGCCGGCGCCCCAGTCGGCAAGCCTCGTTGCCGTCCAGCCGCCGGTGGCCAGCAAGCCCGATCCGGCCGGTCAGCCGCTGTATCTGTCCAACCCTGACGATACGGCCGACAATCCGCTCGATCAGGCGCTCAGCGGCAACCAGGATCCGCCGCCGGCCTTCAAGCACGCCGAAGTCGACTACGCCACCAGCGAGCCGGCCGGCACCATCATCATCGATACCAAGAGCAAGTTCCTCTACCTCGTTGAAGAGGGTGGCAAGGCCCAGCGTTACGGCGTTGGTGTCGGCCGCGAGGGCTTCGGCTGGCAGGGCGTCGTTGCCATCGGCAGCAAGCAGAAGTGGCCGCGCTGGTTCCCGCCCAAGGAAATGGTCGTGCGCGAGCACGCTCGTGGTCACATGATCCCGGACATGATGGAAGGCCAGATCGGCAATCCGCTCGGTGCCCGTGCCATGTACCTCTACGACGGCAAGAAGGACACGCTGTTCCGCATTCACGGCACGTTCGAGCCGAAGTCGGTCGGCACCAGCGCCTCGTCGGGCTGCTTCCGCATGGCCAACAACGACGTCATCGATCTCTACGAGCGCGTCCACGTTGGCACGCGCGTTGTCGTTCAGTAAGCGATCGACGCCAGTTCTGAATGAACAAGGCCGCCGCCCGACGCGATGTCGGACGGCGGCCTTGTCGTATGGGCTCAGTGTCAGGCCGCCACTTCGCCGTCGAGCCGGAAGCGGCCGCCGTCGCCGGGTGTCAGGCTGATGTGGCGCTCGTGCAGGGCGAACAGGTTGGAGCGGTGACCGATCGAGATGATCGCCGTTCCCGGCAGCCGCGCCTTGATAAGCTGGTACATCGCCACTTCCGACGGCTCGTCCAGCGAGGCGGTCGCCTCGTCGAGCAGCAGGAAGTCCGGGCGGGCGAGGATGGCGCGGGCTACGGCGACGCGCTGCTGCTCGCCGCCGGACAGGCGGGCCGTGAGGTTGGGGCCTTCGGACAGATCGTCGAGCCGGCTGGCGAAGGCGCCGAGCCCGACCGCCGCCAGCACATCGGTGATCTCGGTCTCGCTATAGCGGTCGGCCGGATGCGGATAGGCGATGGCTTCGCGCAACGTGCCGAGCGGCAGGTAGGCGCGCTGGGGCAGCAGCATGACGCTGGCGCTGGCCGGAACGCCGATCCGCCCCTTGCCGAACGGCCAGATGCCGGCAACGGCGCGGAAGATCGACGTCTTGCCCGACCCCGACGGACCGGAGATCAGCACCGATTGACCGGCGGCCAGCTTCAGATCGTGTACCGACACCAGCGGCTCGCCCGACGGCAGCGTGATCGCCAGATCGGCGATGGTCACCTGCGGTTCAGCCGCCGCGACCGTGACGATGTGCTGCTCGTCCTTCTGACGCTCGATGGCGATGATGGCGTTGTTGAAGGTGGTGAGACGATCGAGCACCGCCTTCCACTTGGGGATGCCGCTGTCGTCGTTGCTGGAGAACAGGCCGACGAAGAACGAGAAGCCGTCCTGCACCGAGCTGAAGGCGCTTGCCGTCTGCGTCATGTTGCCGAGCGGCATGGTCGAGCTCAGGAAGTAGGCCGGCGCCAGCAGAATGAACGGCATCACCGAGGAAATGCGGTCGAACAGGTTGGCGTAGATGCCGACCAGCACGCGCCAGTTCATGATGCGGTACCAGTTGGCAACGATGGACGAGAAGACGCGCAACGACTTCTGTCGCTCCACCGGCTCGCCCTTGAGCAGCGCCACCTGTTCGGAGTTCTCACGCAGGCGGGCCAGTGAATAGCGGAAGTCGGCCTCGAAGTGCTGCTGGTCGAAATACATGCGGATCAGCGGCCGGTTGACGAGATAGGCCAGCCACGTCCCCCCCACCGAGTAGAGCAGGGCGCCCCACACCAGATAGCCCGGGATCGACGACAGGTCGAACGCGCCGATGTCGTAGGAAAACTCCGACGACAGGCTCCAGAGAATGCCGACGAAGGCGGCCGTCTTGACCGTGAGCGCGAAGATGCTGATGACGATGGCGAAGGTGTTCTCGATGAACAGCCGGATGTCCTCGGCGATGCGCTGGTCGGGGTTGTCGGAGCGGTAGTAGTCGAAGGCGAGGCGGAAGTGGGTACCGCCGGCCATCCAGCGATCGAGGAAGCGGCCGGTCATCCAGTGCCGCCAGCGCATCTGCAGCCAGCGCGTCACGTAGGTTTCCGCCAGGAAGGCCCCGATGAACAGGCTGGTCATCAGGAAGAAGAACAGCAGCTCGGTGTAGAAGGCCGGCCCGTTGCGCTCCTGCATCGCTGTGTAGAAGCGGTTGTTCCAGTAGTTGAGCCGGACCGTGACATAGACCTGGCCCAGATTGGAGACGATGATGAAGGCCAGCGCCAGCAGGGCGAACCAGCGCTCCTGCATGCGATAGGCTCCGAAGCGGCCGAGCGAGAATTCGCCCTTGTCCTTTACCCAGAAATAGGGCGCGGCCAAGCGCCACGTATCGGCCAGGGCACGTCTGAGAGCTTTCATCGGCAAGCAGTCCTGCGAGGGATCAGAGGGAGGGATCGGCCGGGGAAAAATGCCGCGGCGGTCCCCTGTATCGGCTTCGACAGCATCGTCAAATCCCGGCGACATTGCGGCGGCGAACATGAAGGTTTGGTAAGCCAATCAAGCCGCTGACGGTCCTTCGCAACAAAAAGGGCGCCGCTTGCGCGACGCCCCTTTGATGCTTCGTCGATCCGATCGGTGATCAGAAGTCCATGCCGCCCGTCCAAGCCGGCTTGACCGACTTGGGCCACCTTTAGTGCTGGGCGGCTTGACTGGACGTTCTTCTCTTCGATCAGAAGTCCATGCCGCCCGTCC